>CAZGVZ010000138.1:8117-9085 GCA_964529145.1 uncultured Fibrobacteraceae bacterium
GGCTTTTTGCCGGTTCCGATACCTGGACCACCTCGTATACACTCTCCTGTGCGATCAAAACCCTTGGTAAAGTCGATCTCATCATCTGCGGCAAGCAGGCCATTGACGGCGATACGGCGCAGGTAGGGCCTGGTGTATCGGAAATGCTGAATATCCCGTTTGTCGCCTGGGTCCGAAAAGTGCAGGAAATCACGGAAATATCGATACGGGTGGAGCGTCTCATGGAGGAAGGCTACGACATCGTCGAAATGCCTCTTCCGGGATTGATCACAGTGGTCAAGGAGATCAACACTCCCAGAATGGCCTCACTCAGAGGTAAAATGAAGGCCAAAAGCGCGACTATCACAGTTCTCGACGCGACCGGGCTCGAGGTGCAGAACGATCGGCTGGGACTCAAAGGCAGCCCTACCCAGGTATTGCGTTCATTCGTACCCGAGAGAAAAGGAGGCGGGGAGAAACTCTCCGGAGATGTGCCCGAACTGGTCGCAAAGCTGAAATCCACCATACTCGGTTTAGAAATCATCAAGTAGGAGCGGACAATGGGAATAAAAGTCGATCTGGAAAAATGCATCGGGTGCAGCCTCTGTGTGCGCTCCTGCGCCGCCGATGCATTGCGGATCATCGATAAAAAAGCGGTGATCGATATGGAAAAATGCACACTTTGCGCCGCATGCGTGGAAGCGTGCAAAAAATATCAGGCCATAACCATCACCAAGGAACGTTCCGGCTCGGCCGCTGAAATCGAAACGTACGCTAATGTCGCGGTTTTCATCGAGCAGCGCGAAGGGGTGATCTCAGGCGTGTCCTATGAAATGCTCGGCGAGGGCCGGAAACTCGCGGATAGGCTGGGAGAGAAACTTCTCGCAGTTTTCCCCGCATACCAGATGCTCCCTCAGGCGGAGGACCTCGTCCACTACGGCGCTGACAGGGTATATTATCTCGAATGTCCCAACTGCGCGGGATTCCAG
>CAZGVZ010000139.1:0-299 GCA_964529145.1 uncultured Fibrobacteraceae bacterium
TTACTGAACAGAGTGAAAAACCACCAGCCCCGGCAGTTGAGTAAGACGGCTATCGATAACGTACAACGCTCTTTTTGCTTCAACGGTTTTTTCCCGCTTTAAACAGGCCACCACCTCTGGTGGTGGTAGTTGACTCCCCGACGTGCATCGAACCACTTGTACGCGGCCCTTTTCGAGCAGAGATGCTTCGCTTCGGTACTCTCCATCCTTTCCAGGGCCGCTATTTCGTTGTAACGGCTTGACCGGAATAGTATTTTGAAACATTTGCTGCAGAGCTCTTCGCCATCGGATACATATAT
>CAZGVZ010000139.1:309-9014 GCA_964529145.1 uncultured Fibrobacteraceae bacterium
GGGGTATTCGTTTTCCGGTCAGAGACTTCCTTTCAACCGAGCAGGGAAGATTTCTCAACGGAAACAGGGGGCATTGAGTCTGCAATGCGGGGTGGCTTTCACCACTGCAATGACGAACAGAGCGGAGGCGGAAATGAACATTATCGAAATTCGAAATCTCAGGAAGGATTACGCGCTTGGAAAGACCACGGTGCATGCCCTCAGGGGTATCGATCTGACGATCGAGAAGGGAAACCTGGTGAGCGTAGTCGGACCGTCGGGGAGCGGTAAAACCACGCTGCTGAACGTGATCGGCTGCATCGATCACGCGACGGAAGGCAGCGTAATGGTGAGCGGCAGGGAGATCACGAAACTCGGCGACCGCCAAGTGACCGACATGCGGCTGCACCATATCGGATTCATTTTCCAGACATTCAACCTGATTCCGGTTCTCAACGCGATTGAAAATGTCGAGTTTCCGCTCCTGCTCATGAAAAAGCAATCGAAACAGGAAATCCGGAAAAAAGCGGAAAAGCTGATCGACGAGGTAGGACTGGGAGAGTACAAAAACCACCGACCGGCCGAGCTTTCCGGAGGTCAGCGGCAACGGGTGGCGATCGCACGGGCGCTGGTCACCAATCCCGATATAGTGCTCGCCGACGAGCCGACGGCTAACCTCGATTCGGTAACCGGAGGCCAGATCCTCGATCTCATGAAGGAGATGAACCGCGTCGAGCAGACCACCTTCATCTTTTCGACCCACGATTCCAATGTACTCAAGTATGCCCGCGGAGTCATAAAGATCCACGACGGGTGTATCGTGAAAGAGGCTTGACCGATGAACTTACTTCTGAAGATAGCCTGGAGAAACATCATGCGGCACCGGGGAAAAAGCCTGGTGATAGGCGTGATTCTTTTCGTCGGCGCACTGCTCATGACCGTCGGAAACGGGGTTATATCGGGCATGGACAAGGGGCTGCAGAAGAACATCATCAACGGATTCACAGGAGATATCGTCCTCGTTTCCGAAAAACAGGAATCGGATGCGGTGTTCATGGACATGATGGGCAAGCCGGTCGAACCGATCAATAATTTCAAAAGTATCGATTCCATCCTCAGGGGTATGGAATTCATCAAGGACTATGTGCCCATCGGTAAGAACGGTGTGATGGTGCTCAATGAGGAGGGCGGATCTCCGGGTTTCACCTGGCTTATCGGCCTTGATTTCGAACGGTATCGCCGTGTGTTTCCCTCAACGATGAAGGCGGTGGAAGGCAAGCTTTTAGAGCCTGGGGATCGGGGAGTGCTTGTGCCTACAGGAGCCCGCAAGCAGATGTTCGAGATCTCGAACATCTGGTTCCTCCCGGAGGGATGCTCGATCGACACGACCCACATGTTCCCTGAAGCCAGGGCGATCCGTTCCCAGCTCATCTCCAAGGACAACATCGTGTTTCTGGGGATGGGAGCGGAAAACACCAGCACAGATATTAGGCTAGGCGTCAAAGGGATCGTCAGGTACAACGCGCTCAACCATCTTTGGGGGAATTTCGGGCTCGTGGACATCGAATCCTACCGCAAGTGCATCGGTTACATCACGGCGGATGAAAAATCGTCGCTGAAACTCTCGGAGGAGGACCGTGACCTGCTCGAACGCAGCGACAATCTCGACGACCTGTTTGCCGATAATTCCTTCGAGACAAAAGACGCTTTCAGCTCCTCCGGCGCTACGCCCGAACCCGTGGTTTTGCCGCGGTCCGATTCCGCGGCTCCGGTGAAAACCGTGAAGGCGGATCCTGACGATGGTTCCTACAATATGGTGCTCGTGCTGCTCAAGGATCATTCTGAGCTTGACCAGTCGATAAAGCTCCTCGACCGTAAGCTCGCGGAAAGGAAGGCTGGGGTACGAGTCCTGAGCTGGAAGAAGGCGATCGGGACAGTGGGAAGCATGGCGGTGCTGATCAAAAGCGCGCTTTTCGTATTCGTCATGTTCCTCTTTTTTGTCGCGATCATCATCATCGTGAACACCCTCAGTATGGCGGCGCTCGAACGAACGTCGGAAATAGGGATGATGCGGGCCGTAGGCGCCCGGAAAAGCTTCATTTCCCGGATGTTCTTCTGGGAAACGGCACTGCTGTCTTTTTTCTTCGGAGGGATCGGAATCATTACCGGGTACCTGGTCGTCCGGATCATCGCCATTATGAACATACACTCGGAGAACGACATGGTGCAGCTCCTGTTCGGCGGGGACACCTTTCATCCTTTCCTTTCGGGTGGCGACATCGCGCTGGCGGTCATCCAGCTCGCGATCGTCACGCTCGTGGCGGTGGTGTATCCGATGCAGGTCGCACGTTCGATCACACCGCTTGACGCTATATCACGTGAGTAGGACGAGAGAGGAGCATCAATGAATTTTCTTTTCACCATCAGCCTCAGGAACCTTTTCCGGCAGCGGCGGCGAAGTCTTCTCCTTGGATCGGCCATAGCATTCGGCACCGTGATTCTCGTCCTGTCCAACGCTTTCGCCCACGGGATCTCGGAGGTGATGTTCAACGAAATCGTCTCGTATGTCGCCGGACACGTCAGCGTCGCGTTCACCAAAGGGGGGAACGCGAACAACCAGGTGTTTCACGACGGCGAGCGCATGCGCGCGATCGCCAGAGATAGGGTTCCGGCACTCAAACGGATCGACGAAGCGATCGGGATCTTCGCGCGCGCGATCGGCAACGGAAAAGCCGACAACGTGGTCATGGTCGGGATCGACCTGACCGCCGAAGTGGATAAAAGGGAACTGGAAAAACTCGAGAAGAATTTCAGGTTCATCGAAGGAACGTTCGACGATCTTGGGGATACGACAATCGAAAATCCCGTGGGTCTCGCGGAGGACAAGGCAAAAACCCTCAACGTGAAATACCGCGACATCATCCGTGTCAGGTATACGGATATCCATGGACAGATCCAGGCCGCGAGGCTCACAGTTTCCACCATATATAAGCCATCGAACGTGTTCATGTCGTACCCTATTTTTCTCGAACTTAAAACGATCAGGAAACTGGTCGGTTACGGCCCGAACGACATCCCCGCGCTCAATCTGATCATCGACAATCCCAAACGGGACGCGAAACGTTTCGCAGATTCGCTTCACGCGGGTCTCGAACCCCCGCTGGCGGTGATCGACGGAGAGGTCGGATACCGGAACAGCGCATTGCCGGTGACGCTTCTGTCACTGAGGACCGACTCCGTATCGCTCGCGATAGCAGATTCGGTTCTCCGGTTTTCCGCTCGGTCTGCCGCTGATGCCGGGAACCGGAAGAGATCGGTCATCCTGTCGCTGGGGCTCGCGGAATCTACCGGAATGAAACCGGGGGACACATGCACCGTTTCCTACCCGGGCAGGTTCGAAAACAGAACCGGGCAAAGGCGTTTCACGGTCACCGCGATCGCCGATACCGGAGCGGGTCTCGATGGAAATGTCATGCTGGTCAACGAGAAGGAGTTCTACGACGCTTTCTACGACCTCTGGCCCGCATCCTCGGCCGCGGACAGGGGGACGTTCCGTCCCGATACCTCGATCGGGATTTACAAGGCACTCGGCGGCGAATGGCTGCTTGTGCCTCGATCGAGAAACACCAAAGACGCGATGAAACTCTACCGTGAAATTGCCCAGAAAGGGTGGAGAGCGATCGTGGTGGATGTCGGTTCCATGTACGAAACCGCAAGCATGGTGCTAAATCTCGAGTACGCGCTCAACATGATCACGCTCGTATGCGTCATGCTGCTTTTCTTCATCATCCTCATCGGAGTGATCAATACGCTTCGCATGACGATCCGCGAACGGACCCGTGAGATCGGCACCGTGAGGGCGATCGGAATGCAAAGCGCCGATGTGCGCAATTCGTTCATGATGGAAACCGGCTTTCTCGCCCTGTTCTCAGCGGTCGCGGGGACCGCGGTCGCATTCGCGGCCATGGCCGGGCTCTCCAAAATCAGGTTCGAAACCGGAGACAATCCACTCGGTATGATTCTTGTGGACGGTCATATCTTTTTCGCGCCCACGGTTCCGGCAGTGATTTCCTTCATTGTCCTGATAGTGGGTATCGCCGTTACAACGGCCTATTTTCCGGCACGCCGGGCGGCGCGCCTGTCGGCAGCCGAAGCGCTGCGCCATTTCGAGTGAAGCCGAAACAGAAACAAACAGCCAAAGGAATCGAAGGAGGAGTGGTGACCATTAGAAACGTGTGCTCTCTGCTTTTCTGTGCGGCGGCACTGAGCTTCGGCGGGCTTCCGTCAATCGGGAAGCTCCTGAAGGATATCGACGAGCTCTATGCACAGACGGTCGACATCAAGGCGATCGTCACCGTGACCGAACAGAAGGTCGACCAGGGCGCGAGGAAACTTGAAATGATCTATTACCGGCGCGACAGCGACAAGTCGTTCCTCATCGTTTTGACAGGGCCGGAGTCCGAGAAAGGGAACGGGTATCTCAGGGTAGGCGATAACTTCTGGATGTATCGCAGGAATACCCGGACATTTCAGCACATCAACCGCGACGAGAGCATCGGCGGTTCGGGTGCGCACGGCGATGATTTCGAAGGCAAGCTTCTTTCCGACATGTACGAGCCCTCGGTGGATGACAAGGGAAACGAGCTGATATCGGAGGAGTTCCTCGGCAAGGTACCGGTCTACCGTTTCGAGGTGAAGGCCAAAGTGAACGATGTTGACTACCCGAAAAAGGTCTACTGGGCCCGCAAGGACCGGACCGTGGTACTCAAGGAGGCATCCTACTCCCTCTCGGGGACCCTCATGCAGACCGGGTATTCGCTTTCTTTCACGGAAATCAGGGGCAGATTAATGCCTGTCAAATTCCTTCTCGTGGATGAGTTCGAAAAGGGAAACAAGAGCATCGTGGAAATTTCCGGAATTTCGACGGACAGGCTCGACAACGCCATTTTCACGAAAGCGTACCTGGAAAATCTCAGTAAATAGGAATGCGAACGACAATGAGAGGAAACGATTTCCGGCGTTGTGCCGCGCTTCTCTGCTCCTGGGCGATCATATCGGTCTCACTCCAGGCGGAAGCCCAGGGGATAATGATCGACGAGAACGAGCTTTTCGCCGATACGGCGATCACGATGGTCGACAGCGCCACCCTTTCGGCGGCGGCTTCGGTCGGGGGGATCGATTCAACTGTAGCTTCCTTTTCCGGCGGAATGACCGCAGTCGGGCAGGCGGACTTTACGCGGAAGTGGTTCGAGACCGGCGATCGCGGGGAAATCGGCCCGGCGGCGGGGGTGATGGCGGACCTGATGCTCGATGTACGGCTGCCGTTCGGAATGAAGGCCTTCACGGACGCTGAGGTCTATTTCGCTCCTCGAGGGGGCGGTGCTGTCAATTCATCGTTTTCCGCCGGAATTGCGGGGGGTTCGGACGCCAACGGGTTGACGATTACGGTCCCCGAGCTCTTTCTCGATGCTAATATAGGCCGCAGGGCCTATTTCCGCTTCGGGAAACAGGTGCTTCAGTGGGGCCGGGGCTATTTCTGGAACCCCACCGATCTGGTCAATATCGAAAAGAAGACGTTCATCGACAAGATCGGATCACGTGAAGGCACATTCGGGCTCAAAGCCCACGTCCCGTTCGGCACCAGATGGAACATATACGGGTTTCTGGACATGAACAGCATCGGCTCCGTCGACAGCCTCGCCGCGTCCGGAAGGGTGGAGGCTCTTTTTGGAGGAACTGAGGCGGGAATCGCCCTGTGGGGAAAACGGGGCCGGGATCCGGTGGCGGGCTTCGATTTTTCCACGACCCTTTTGTCCTGGAGCTTTACAGGAGAAATCAGCCTCACTTCGGGAAGGAACTACCGCGCGATCGATCTCGAAAAGAGCGCGATGTTCTCGAACGACACCTCGGAAACCGCATTCGTACTAAGGGATTTCGGGGACGGCCCGGTGGTGAGACTCAGCGCCGGTTTCATGCGGAGTTTCGACCTGCTCGACGTCGATGACAGGGTTCTCGTCGTCGGGGAGTTCTATTTCAACCAGACGGGCGACAACGGTAACGTGTTCAGGAAGTACCGGATCGGCGATCTTTACGGACAACTCAAAGACTTACCGTCCGGTATGGATGGCGACACGCTCCTCCCCGGTATGTTTTCGGCCCTGCAGCAGGGATTCGAATTCAACTCGATAGCCAGGTACTACGGGGCCTTTTTTGTGACTGTCAATAAATTCATCCTCAGTACGATGTCTCTCGATCTCAATGGACTTGTAAATTTCAACCACCGGTGCGCGATGCTGACCGCCGGCCTGAACCATGCGACTCTTCACAATTTCAGAGTCGGCTGCTCAGTGACGGGAGTGGTCGGTCCCAAGGAGTCGGAGTATGCGTTCATGAACACCGGTGCTTCGGTTCGGGTGACCGCGGGTGTTTTGTGGTGAGGCTCTCCGGATACCGGAGCTTCCGAAATCCGCCCGCTACCTTCCTATGAACAGCTTTCTGCTGAAAGCCGCTCCGTCGCATTCTATTCTCACCAGATATGTTCCGGGGGCCGCGGGGCTTCCGCCGGGAGCGAGAAGATTCCATCCCAGGTAGGTTTCCGTCCCGCCGCTTTCCCAGCTTCTCCGCCAGACGAGGACGCCCGAGATGGAATATACGGACGCATGCAGCCGGTGCGTTGCCGGGGTCGCGGGCAGAGGAATGCGGAAAAGGACCGATCCGGACTTCGAAGGGGTGTGGAAAGAATGCCTGCCGGTGGATATCCCCGCGTCGGAGGAGTCGAGGCTTATCCGCAGTACCAGCCCGTTTTCATCGAGCAACACCGACGTGTCGGCGTTCCTGTAACCGGTTTTCGAGATCGTACAGTGAACGGAGTCAGGGAAGAAAACGCTGACAAGCGTTTTCCCGAGCGAATCTCCAATGAGCGACAGCACGGTACTGCCGATTTCGGCTTCGCAGGAGAACGAGGGGAGCGGATTGCTGCGGGAGTCGAGCACCGCGATTTGCAGGCTGCAGGGGCCCAGGTGAATCCGATGGTGAGCGGAATCGACAGTGAACTCCCGGTTCCGGTCGCCTGCCGCGAACCGGAGCCGGACAGGCGTTTTGGCATTTGAAGTAAAAAAGCAGTTGCCTCGTTCATCGGTACGGGACAGTGTATCGCCGGGGCCGGCGACGACCACTGCTCCCGTGACGGGCTTTCCCCCGGTATCGGTTGCAGAGAGAAAAATTTCTCCCGGCTGCATGCAGCTTCCCAGCGCGTCGGGAATTCCCCGGCCGTATAAATTGTCTGTGGTACCGGGTTTCTTCGGATGAAGGCAGTGGCGATAAAGTCTTTCCCGCAGCCCGGCGGCATCGAGGCCGGGGTTCGCCTGCATCAATATAGCCAGAATGCCGGATATGAACGGTGCGGCGAAGGACGTACCCGAGCCGAGCGTGTCGCCGGTCGACTCGTATGAATACGGGTCGGGAAACCTGATCTCTTCTCCGGGCGCGACCAGGTCGGGTTTGATTCTTCCGTCAGCCGTGGGTCCGCGGCTGGAAAAAAAAGACGCCGTCCCGTCGAGACCGACCGAACCGACCGCCACCACGCCGTCGACATCGGAAGGAACGTCGAGCGAGGTATCGCCGTCAATTTGACCCTCGTTGCCGACGGAATTGACGATAAGGATACCCCGTTCGACCGCGGCGCGGGCGGCCCGCGAAATCACGGAAGTTGAACCATCGAGATGACGTCCCTCGTAATCGACAATGGTATCGAATCCGCCGCTGTACGGTACGATGACGGTGTCCTCGAATTCGGTCCTGTAGGCGACCGAACTCGAAATGATGTCCACTCCCAGACTTTCGGCCCATACGACCGCGGCAGCCCAGTTGTCCTCCTCCCCGTGCATTTCGCGCATTTCATTGCATTCGTCATCGTAACAGTAGGAATCCTCTGTGCGTGCCAGAATGTATTCGGCTCCCCAGGCGACTCCTGTGAAGTAGGGAGGATCGAGCCCGCAGAGGAGAGCCGCTACGGCCGAGCCATGAAAATCGTTGCCGAGGTATGGATGACGGTATGCCGAAAAGACTGAATCGGGATCTTCGACACTGGTGTCGCGGTCGACGAAGTCGCGTTCTCCCAGGATCGCACCGCGGGTGAATAGATGGCGGAAGCAGCGGTGCCGCAGCCTGAACCCTCCATCGAAGATCGCTATTCTGACTCCGGTCCCTGGTCCTGTTCCGGGGAAACGGTGCGACAGATACGTGTGAGCGTCGGGAATCGCGAGCATTCTCATCTGTTCGATACCGTATCCGTATTCCTTTCCACCCGAAAGCCGTTTTTTAAGCCCGGGGGAAGAAACCGCGCGGCTGCGAAAGGTGCCGACAGGGGAGATCCCTGCGACGTAAGGCAGGCGTTTCACTTCTTCAAGAGCGGAAACCGGGATGTCGAAACTGGCCGCGTTTTCCCATTTGTAACAATGGCGCAGGGTGCCGCCCATCCGGCTGAAACTCTTGTTGTAGCGCTGGTAGTAGGCCGGGTTGGTCTCCGGCGGCTCGCCTTTCCGCCAGTCCCAGGTGGCCTTGGCCAGGTCCACCACGAAAATCGAATGGCCCGCGATCGGCTTCCCTTTCTGCAGCGCCAGGTTCTGGGCCATGGAGAGCGCTTTCTCGAAGATCATCGGGGACATGACTGCCGAGCCGACGGAAAGGTAGACCCCGTTCCGGATGCCGCCGACGCTCCCGGCGAA
>CAZGVZ010000140.1:0-359 GCA_964529145.1 uncultured Fibrobacteraceae bacterium
ACGGAAACTCAAAAATAACATTTTATTGGGAGATTATTTTAAAAATTGATTGTTCGGCATTTTGGTCCACTGGTACTATTTCGAATTTCGTTAGTTATGGATATATGCTCTTTATTGGAATCCGTCGGAACAGTGCCATCGTCCGCATCGGCGGCATGATACGTCACCGAATACACTCTGGCCCAGCGTGCGTGTACGGTTTTGTTGGATGTGACGGGTTCGCCGAAGTCGAATCCTTCGGCATAGGTACTGCTTGTAAACCATCCCTTGAATGTATATCCATTTCTGTCCGGTTCGGGCGGTTCCTTCGCGCTGCTGCCCCGAACCACTGTCTGGCTGTCTATTGCACCTCCGCCATG
>CAZGVZ010000140.1:369-8970 GCA_964529145.1 uncultured Fibrobacteraceae bacterium
TCAAAGTCGCCGCATCACTCGTCGTGCTTCCAACGTCGTTCGACACCACGCAATCGTAGGTTTTACCATTCTTATCGGTTGTTACCGACGCTATCGTAAAGGAGTCATTGTCGGTGCCAACCGGCATCCCATTTTCGCGCCACTGGTATTCAGGCGTTCCGAATCCATTTGCGGAAGCGGTTACGCTGAAGGTCACTTCCTCACCCTCCTCCACCGATTTCGACTGCGGATGCGCGGAGATCGTGGGCAGGCTTCCCCCGGTAGTAAAGGAATCTACGGGCGAGTGCACCTCGTCAGGATATGCCGTGGAAGCGCTGGTTGCCGTCACCTGCCAGTAATAGGTCGTATTGTACGCGAGAGCGCTGCCGGGCGTCGCCGTTTTTCCACTGACCGAAGCAGTGCCGCCGAGGTCCGTCGCGGATGTCCCGTAGTGCACGGTAAACGTGACTTCTTCCCCGTCTGCATCTTCTCCGCCGCTCCATTCGAAGGCCGGTGAGGTGGAAACATCGTTCTTGTCGGTTTCGGGTGCGGTCAGCGTGATCGCGGACGGTTTGGTGTTGTAATCTAGGGTAATAGTCCGTGATCCTTCGTTCCTGCCGCTCGATGCGTCTTTCGCGAACAGCTCGATGACGTTTCTCCCGAAATCCGGGGAAAAGTCATAACTGATCGTATATTCATTTTCATCAGCAACAGGAACTGCCGCAACGTACACATCGTTAAGTGTCCACCAGACCGAATCAACGCCGCTCTCATCGGTTATCGAGTAGTCAAGGGTCCCGGTCGCGGAGGTCACCCGGCCGCCGCTTTGCGGTCCGCTCACCCTTGTGAACACCGGCGCATCGCCGTCTTCCATCGTGGGATCAAAGGTAAGCGATATCGTTGTACTGCCGCTGTTTTTGTTCATGGATCCGTCGATGGCGGTGACCACCACATCGGTTGCGGTCCCTTCGGCAAGACCGGTAATGACCGCTGTGTAGGTTGTGTCATTGTCGGCGGTACCATCTATGGTATCGGCAGGTGCCGCGAAGGTCACCCTGTCCACTCCGGCTCCGGCGTCTTTCACGATGACGGAAACCGTCGCCCGGGATGAGCTGACCGTCTTGCTTGCCGTTGCCGGGGAGAGCAGGGTGATTTCCGGAGCTCTATCGTCACCTGAAGCCACGTTGAGCGTGAGCGAAAAGTCCTGACTAGTTTCGTCCCGTTTCCCGGTAATCGTTACCGGGACCGTTGCGTCGCTTCCCCATGGCGGTGTGCAGGTCCATACTCCGTCGCCGTCGATACTGCCGACGGTTGCAATCAAGGAAATATCGTCAATTGAAAAGCCTTCGAACAGGTATGGGATCAGGTCAACCGTGCATTGCCGTCCTTCCACCGCATCCGAGGTGGCGGATGCCGTCGCCCAGACGGCATTGCCCTGATCGACAAACGAAAAAGTGTACGTTGCGGTATCGGTGAGTGTACCATTGGTGGAGGCGATTGCGACGGACAACGTTCCCTCCCCGGCGGGAGTGACCACGATTATGATCGAATCGGTTCCGCCGGGAAGTACCGTGACGATTCCTTCAGGAAGATTCCCGGTATCGAGCAGCTCCATGGTGACACCGCCTGCGACCTGTTCGGGAGTAAGAGTGAAGATGAGGGTGTCCGTTGTTCCGGTGATCAGGGTTTGCGGATTGCCGGAGGAAACCGGAATGATCGATTCAAGTACGGTAACTGTAACCGATGCGCTTGTGCTGAGTTCACCGGCTGACGCATCGAGCGTGACTGTATAAATACCGGCGGCCTTGGGGTCGAAGTGAATCATCACCGTATCATCGTCGACCGGTGTGATGAGGTGCATATGTGCGGAATCGACTTCCGGATCACTGGCTACGGTGCAGGTGATATCCTCCGTCCCTGACGCCGAGATGATAAAGTGCAGGGTATCGATTACCGCGGTGTGGGTGGTAAAAGGAGGGATATCTCTGATTTTAAATGCCGGCTCACCCGTAAGGACCACCAGAATAAGAGAGTCGGCCTTCTCTTTATAACGTTGGTCCAGATAGGATGCGGTAACCTTCAGCGTACATATTCCCTCGATTTGTAACCGCGGATTGAAGTATGCGGTATCATGGGTGGAGATCGAACTAATGGTGATAACAGTATCTATGTTTCCGCTGGAAGAGGTCAACCGGTAAGATTCAAAGTATTCCGGAAGCACCACATGCATACCAATCTCTTTGTTCTTCCCGGCTTCCACGGAATAGTTCTCGTCATTGAGGAAAAGCGTGATTTTTGCGTTATTGGGATCGTCGGCAGGGTTTGGCGGCATTAGTCCACATTTGATCCACATAAGAACAAAGATAGAGAAAAATAGCGGAACAGTATTGCTGTATCTGGTCATGAGATTCCTCCCTTTCCCCGCGCGGGCGGGATACAGTGAGTGGAGCAGGTATTTGGTGACTGTCTTGTTATCCGGTGCATTCCCGATCGCGGTTGCCTGTTTCTTCAGGGAAGCATAAAAGAAAATATATTGTTTCCGGACCGGCGGATGTGATGACGGTCACATATCGTAGTTTTTGTATCCGTTCATAACTTATTGACAAAATGTGGGTACGGAGATTCCTTGCAGCTGAAAAAGATTCTGGAAAGTGTCTCTATTGTATGGCACAAAAACGTGTTTAACAGCAAGAGGCTCCTTGCATCATTGTTGGATATGGCGATCCTTTGCAAATAAATTTCCCTAATACCCCACTGGAAAACTAAGGTATGGTCACCACTTTCCCGGATTTATATGCCAGACCGGTGATATAGGATTGTTCCGGCTGATAGGCTCATCGCTTCATACTCGAAGCGATGAGCCTATCAGCCAGACGCGGAACGATGAATGTCTAAAAAAAAAGCCCATGCGGCAGAGAACGAATTGGCGGAAATTCACATTGAAGGCATAAGGGAAGCCGTCTTGATTTTTTCATTATAGATCCCGACGGCTATTTTCGTCTTGTTGCTGCCGGTGATTACAATCGGCATCCCAATAGACAAGCCAACTGCACCGATGATGAAAGCCGGACCTGCAGTCTGTGTCAGGGGTCCTTTGAACAGGCTGACCCCAATGCCCCATCCCAATGCGAACGATCCTATCATTGCCGGTACCATTCCGCCTTTAGTCAGGTTCCTGCCTTTCAGATAAACCTCGTTGGCTTCAGGTACCTGTTTCATCAGTTCAGGGATCAGTTTTGGAGAAAGCCTCGTTTGACCGCAGGTCAATTTACCCGAAAAGCCATTGTAAGTCAATCCTTCGGTGCATTTTTCGTCAGCAATGCTCCAGGAGCACATTAGGAAAATCATCATCCCGGCAATTGCCATTTTTTTCATTGTCGGATCTCCTTTGAGGTCATGGCATTATCAGATGGTCTTATTAGTTACGTCAATATAAATCTTTGTGACTCTATGTGCAAATACCTGTGGAAGATTTTAATGGCTGCCCTTTGCCTGCCGTAGCGATAAATCCGGTCCACTGCCCGTTAAATCAACTGATTGCTCTTTGAAAGGCACTGTCTGAAGGCGCTGCCGCACTGCCGTTCTTGTACTGTACATTGAGGTGGTTCCGTGCGAGTTCACCTTGAAATGAAGCAAGAACTAGGCTGATGCAATCTGGCTTCAGTATTGAAAAAGTGATGGTGGATGCAATACAAATGAAATGCGGAACTTCTGAAAGCCTCTATTGCAAAAACGATTCGCGCGGAAGCGTCGAGACCGGTTACCGTTATAAATCGAGGTACTTTTTCTTCGAACTCCATTCTCTGGATGAACGACACCCATCGCTTCCGGCGGGTGCCGATTCGGAACCGGATCAGTTTCCGATCCTGGAGATGTTCTTGATCTCCTGCGGACAGGATACTTTAGCGTACATGACTTCAGGGTTACTGGTCATTTTGAACCAGTTGATATACCATTCGCAGCCCCGCATAAGATCCGCCTTGTTTCCGAACGCGGCCTGGCACATGCCGCGTATACACTCCGCATTGTTGCCGCACGAGCTGTGAAATCCGCCGTATTGGACCCCCAGAGGCGCATTGTTCCACTGGCGCGAGCAGCCGTTGAGCGCTCCAACCCCGCCTCCGGGAATGAGCAGGTCGAAAGCGTCGGTTCCGCCGTCTCCTATGTTGATCACCTGTACGATCATCTGTTTGCCGCTCAGGCCTCCCTGAAAATCGAGCTGGAAACAATCGCCGCACTGGGTTCCCCCGTTGTTGAAAGCGGCCCAGCCGTACGATACCTTGCTGTTGATTTCGATCGGAGCGTAATCCATGCACTGAAACGAAGGACCTCCCGAACATCCGCTCTGGGCGTTTCTGTCGTTTAGATCGTTGCCCTGGATATCGCACATCCTCATGTTCGAGTGCCATCCGCAGTGCGGCTTGCAGCAGTCCCAGTACCTGGTGGTGCGGGCCCTTTTCCCGTTAACTACTGGTGGAAGCCCCTCTTCCACCGTGTTCTGCAGTACGATGGCCGGTAATTCCGTCGCATAGGAACTGATACCCATCGTGGTGGTCTTGTACTCATCTTTACTGATTTCGACGGTATCGATATGCCGCGCACCGGAGGAGGATTGCTCCAACATCGATTTTTCTGAGCATATCGCTTGACGTTTAATTGTAAAGCACCGGTTTTTCAGGTTCATCAGCCGGAAGAGGCTCGTACTGTATCCGATCCGTAATCTTACATGGTATATGGCCTCGGGCAGAACTTCGGGCAGAATCCTGCTTCTGAAGGTTTCTTCACCGGTCACTTCCTGCGCCACCCCGCTTACCCTCCGGCCTCTGGTGTCGAAAACTTCGACATGAATTCGTTGCCGATGACCTGACGCTCTGAGCGAGAGGATGCCCTGATGGAACGATATCGGATACGGAACGGTTCGGCCGGGCGCAAGAGCATGCGTTGATGTCAAATCGATCGAGAACCGGCCGTCCCAGTCTGTGGTCTGCGACGTATCCGCGATGAAAAGTTTCACCAGGGCGCCCTGCAGGGGTTTGTTGTCCTCGTCCACCACTCGTCCCTTGAAGATCAATCTCGAACCGTAACCCGATGAGAAATGGAGGAGCGTAAAGGTCATGGCGAATGCGATGGCGTGTCGTAGCATTTTTCCCTTTCCCTTGAAGAGGATGACACCGATATTCCTCCGCCTGCGAATGAACGGCTTTCGGTCCGGAACCGCTCCCCTTTTTCGGTGATTTTACCGAGTGTATCCGGGCCGGTAGCGACGCATCGCACGGGATTCATGGTTTCCTGCGGTTGAGGAATCCCCGTCTCCTGGATCGATGGCGGATGTATTCATTAGTATGAAAGAACCGTTCATTGGTTTGGTTCTTTCCACAGGATGTAAAAATTGGTGAAATAAATCAGTAGGCGTGGGCATCAATGGCAACATTTTTTTTCCGTGGAAAACCGCATTTTTACCCGCGCTCTGAACAATTTCTTTATATTTATGCCAGACTATCACGTATGATGTGTACCTGGTTCCACCACCATTTTTAAGGATAGATACATGGAAATAAGCCTTCATTACAGATGCCTTCTGTGGGTGAACATAGCCGCACTCGGTATTTTCGTGTATGGGGCATCGGAGAAAACCGAAGTGCCTCTTTTCCTGTTTTCAGGGCAATCGAACATGGTGGGGCTGGGTACCAAAGTTTCCGAACTCAGCGGGGATGAAAAGGGGGAGCTCGAAAATATAAAGATCTATCAGGAATCCGAAGGAGTGCACAAGGGCAAATGGCTGACGCTCAAACCGGGTTTCGGGAGCAACGACAATCAGTTCGGGGTCGAACTCTTTTTCGGGAGAGTACTGTCCGATTCGATGCCCGATAAAAAGATTGCATTCATCAAGGACGCGGTGTCGGGAACCTATCTCGGTCAGTCAGGGGGATGGCTGCCCCCCAGTTCCGGCGGTCCGGGCACCTTGTACGCCAATATGATGAAGCATGTCGAAGCCGCGTTGAAGTCATTCAACGATGCGTTCGATACTTCGGAATACTCTCCCCGGTGGGCTGGCTTCATATGGCATCAGGGAGAGTTCGATGCATGGAACAACCGGTCGCTTGCGGATAAATACGAGGAAAACCTCATGAATCTCATCGAGGATATTCGTGAGATGGCCGAAGTCGAGGATCTGCCCGCCATTATTCCGATGATCGCCGCCACCAGTATGTGGCAATACAACGCCATCGTACGCGAAGCCGAAATCACCGTGGCGGAAGTGCTCAACAATTGCGATACGACGGATACCAAAGATTTTGCGCTTTCGGACGGGATCCACTACAATACGAACAGCATGAAGACGATCGGCACTGTGTGCGCTCTCCGCTGGCTGGCGATGGATTTTACAAAAGATTGGTGGAAGCCCGATACGATTCCTGTGCCGGTGGCGTTCCGGTCCGCATTGTCGGTGCCTCCAGCCGTTTTCGACGCAACAGGTAATATCGTTCTCTTCGATCTGTCGGGAAGAGTTGTACGCGGCGGTTCTGTTCCTTCCGTCGCGAGACGACCGTCGGCATCGGTGCTGATAGAGACGACCGCCTCCGGATCGCGTAAGCGGCACGTTGTAAAGTCACTCGATCCGCCCGGGATCAAGTGACTCCGGTCATGGTCGTTTTCAGGGGGTACTTCTTAACAGAAGTCGGCTGTTGCGCATGGGTCAACTTAACTCCATGGGCGGTCGTGTTTCATGATTGACAGCCCAAATACCCGAAGAATTGAATGGCGATTCTGAAAGCGCTTTCATATTTCCATCCGCCTTCGGCACCTCCCCCGGTCAGCGGGGGAAGGACGGGATGGGGGATCACGAACAAAAAAAAGTGAAGATTCAATCGCCGTGTGCATCCTGATATGGGACGACTCATAACAGAGCCCGAGATCTCTCTCGTCAGACCCCTGGAAGGTTTTAGACAGTATCTCTTATATCGGTAAGTAATGAAACCGCCATCAGAACGCCTGCGCCAGGTCCAGCACGATCCGGAAATCCCTCCTTCCGCTCCCTGTGTTTCCCCATGCGAAATCCAGCCTGAGGTGAAAAATGCCGAGCAGACGATAGCGCAGGCCGATTCCCCATGCCCATGCCTCTCCCGGATCATCGGGGAGGGATGGTTTGCCGCTGTCCCAGACTCTACCGTAATCGACAAACGGCACCAGGCGGATTTCCGACAGGATACTTCCCAGGGGTAGGTTTCTTCTGACAAACGGAAAATCCAGAACCGCGCTCCGGAGTTCGGCAGTGACAAGATAATAGGAGGGCGCGAGATCGCCGGAGTCGACAGGCGCGGGACGTATGGATCTGAACTCGAAGGCGCGGATGGTGCGGGGGCCTCCAAGAAAGAACTCGCGCGAATTGATACCTCCCTCGCTGAAGAAACGACCGGCTGCGAACCGGGCCGCGGCTACGAAGCGCGGACCCAGCGGGAGGAATCCGGTAGACTGGAACTCAAGCCAGTTGTGTCGATCATCAAGAAGGCGCCGAAGTGGATCGCCGGGTTCCGCGCTTGCGCCATTGCCCCATTCCAGCGTGAGCGAGAAACCCCGGGTGGGATCGAACGGTACATCGAGCATGAGATACGCGGCTGTGGTCCTGAGGTTGAGCGTCGTGGATATCAGGGGGAGCTCCGGGGTCGAACGCTGGTCGGTGTACCTGAGCTCGCCTCCGGTTTGCAGGCTGAAGCGCTCGTTGAAGGTGTGTGAGAGCCTGCTTATGGCGAACGCTTCGAAATCGCCGCCCAGCGGGCGGCTTTCCATGACATCGCGAATCCGTCCCAGCTGGTACCAGGCGACGTCGAGTTCGTTGTCGAAACGAAGGTCGCGTCCGAAGAGCAGCGGGTTCGAGTATCCCGCGCCGATCTGCTGTTTGCGTAAAGCGAAGGTCGTTTCCAGGAACAGCCGGCGGAATTTCCCGCCCGCGTTCGTGTGGCTCACATAAACTTCCACTCCCGGCCCCTCCTCCGTTTCATAGAAGATGCTCGCGGCGAACTGCCCAGGAATCTCCTCCACGAGATCGAGGTAGAGAGTCGAAACCGAATCGGTTCGGCCTGGAACGACGCTGTCGTCGAGAGAGATCGAGGAGAAGACGCGGGTGTTCCTCAGTTTGTCGACGACGCGGCGGTTGTCCGTTCCCGTAACGGTATCGCCATTATCATAAGGTAAAAGAGACCTGATCAGGCCGGGGTCGGTCAGGCCGGGGCGGGTACCGTCGCCGGAGCGGCGGTTTTCGATGACGAGACTGTCAAGAACCACCGCACGCCTGGGTTGAACGATGAAGAAAAGCTTCACGTTCGCGGAGTCGCCCGGAATGAATCCCAGGCTGTCCCGAACTTCCGCGTGAAGGTAACCCTTGTTGCGCAGTGATTGAAGAATGACGGAACGGTCACTGAGTATCCTGTCGCGCCTGAAGCGTTCAGAAACCCTGGACTGCAGGGAAGGGAAGGTGATAACCGGGATTTGCGCGCCCTGTTCCGGTATCAACTCGACCGTGTCGAAACGGTATCCGTTCCCTTCACGGACGGAGAAAACCGCCACGGTGTCTCCGGGCCGGGGTTCTTCCCGTGTGACAGACACTTCCGCATCGAAGAACCC
>CAZGVZ010000141.1:0-5341 GCA_964529145.1 uncultured Fibrobacteraceae bacterium
CTCCCATAATTTTAGATTTTGTTAGCCTATCAATTGTATTTGAGGCAGGTGATCGAAGCGATGGCGTTGGAACGCCACCAGAAGCGGAAAGAGTCTTTTGTCCAGCCATAGGTTTCGAGGGGGACGGGAAGGAAATGGAACTTGACGTTTTTAATCTTCAGGCGTCTTCCGGCCATGATCCTTATTCGCCGCATATGGTAAGGGCTCGAGACGAGGCCCAGGTGAAGCTGGGTTCCAGGAGCCGTTCTCCGGGCTGAAACGGTAGAGTCGATCCATTCCCGCAGTGCGGTTATCTCGGAAATGGTGCTTTTACATGTGTCGACGATCGAAACCCGGCTCATGTCGAAACTGGTTTTCTGCAGGATCCTGCCGTGTCCGTTTTTGTAGTCGCTCAGAAACCAGTGGGCATCGGGATATCTGCCCATGAGTTCTCTGGAATAGTCGACGCGCCTGCGTTCGCCGGCGAATGTGCCGATGACGTCGAGATCCGCGGGTGGCGTATCCGACACCAGGAGCCAGACTCCGAGGCGGCTTATGCCTGTAAGCGCCGCCAGAACGGCGAGAATGCCCAGCGTGAAAAAACGGACCACAGGTTTCCGAAACAGTGAGAGAACTGCGCCGCGACCGAACGACATGATGGTATTTCGTTTCGTCACGGCTTATGTTGCCGCCCCGTAAAGGTTTCGGTACGCACGTATCCTCTCGTAGGTGCTGTCGTCGATTATGATTTTTCCGTCGATCTCCCGCCGGTGCAGAAAGCTTACGACCTCGTCGAGATCCACGATTGCCCCGCAGATCATTCCGAAATCCCGGCTCAGTTGAGCGAGCGCGCTCAGAGGTGTCGTGCCCTTTTCCATCCGGTCTACCGAAACGACGAGCCCGGCCATCTCGACCCCGGCTGCGGCGAGCAGCAGGGGAACCGATTCGCGGACCGAAGTTCCCGCTGTGGTGACGTCCTCTATGATCACCACTCTGTCGCCGTCGCGGAGCCGATGGCCTATCAGCCTGCCGCCTTCTCCGTGATCCTTCACTTCCTTCCTGTTGAAGCAGAACGCTACCTGACGGTCGAATCTGGTCGAGAGCGCGATTGCGGTTGCGGTGACGAGCGGGATTCCCTTATAGGCGGGACCGAACAGCACGTCCACTCCTTCCGGGAACAGTTTCACCACAGCTTCGGCATAGAATTCTCCGAGTTTCGCCAGTTGCGCGCCGGTCGCGTAATTTCCGGTGTTGATGAAAAATGGAGTTTTCCGTCCGCTTTTCGTGGTGAAATTTCCGAAGGTAAGTACTCCACTCCTCACCATAAATGAGATGAACTGCTCTTTGTAAGATTCCATTACGGCTTCCAGGGAAAATGTTAATGCAAACCCGGGTAACATGCCATGTTCCTTCCCCCTTTTCCGGATAGAGGGAAGCGGGACCACCTTCAGAGATCGAGGCTCAATCCGTCCCAGGAAAAATCCATCCATTCGTCGAGCGCCGGACGGTCGTTAGCGTAATGAATGTCATGGCTCATATGAATAAAATAACATCGGTGCGGAGCGATAAGCCGTGCGAGTTCGATGCTTTGGGGGAGAGTCAGGTGCGAAACGTGTTCGGGACCGCGTCTGAGACAGTTGAGAACCAGCAGGCGGGTTCCCGAACATTTCCGGAGCTCCTCGTGATCGATCGATTTGAGATCGGGCAGGTAAGTGACCGGACCTGCACGGAATCCGTAGCAGCCTTCGAGGCCGAGATGATTGACCCGCAGGGGAATGATTGTCTGTCCGAACAGTTCGAAAGGCCCGTCGACCGGATGAACGGTGATCCGAGGTATTCCGCCACCGACCGGATTCGAAGGATCGAAGATATACGAGAAACCGTTCCTTATCCGATCTATCGTTTCAGGGGAGCCGAAAAACGGGATGGAACGATGGCGCGAATAGGAGCGTATGTCCGGTATACCCATTATATGATCCGCATGGGCGTGTGTGATCAGGGCTCCATCGATGCGGGTGACCCTTTCCCTCAGACACTGCTCCCTGAAATCCGGACCTACATCGATAATGACCGAGAAGCCGTTCCATTGAAGCAGGACCGACGAGCGGGTCCGCCGGTGCCTGGGATCGGCGGACGATTGCAGACACACATCCTGCGGACATGACGCGAATCCCTGCAGCATGCAGTCGATCGGAGGAACTCCGTGAGAGGTACCTGTGCCGAGAAACGTGACTTTCATGAGAACCGGCGCAGAGCGGCGGAAGCTTTATAGGAATCCATGCACGGGTACTTTCTTCGTGGTGTTTCGCGGAGGAGGATATCCGCAGGCGGGTATCCATGGTTGAAAACCGGGACAACTACTGTCTCTTGAATATACCTTGCCGGTTCCCCGCGATCAATTTCCGCCCATTCCCCGTTTATAGAGTACGACCCGGTTTCTTCCGCTTTCTTTTGCCATGTAAAGTGCCTTGTCCGCGGAATCTATGAGTGAGGGTTGCGAAGGGGCGTTTTCAGGAAATGCGCTGGCTCCGATACTCACAGTGACTTTCAGCTTTCTGTCCAGCGAGACAATGGTGTGCTGTTCGATGGTGGAACGGATACGTTCCGCTGTCGACATCGCCCCCTGCTGGGTAGTTTCGGGGATTATCACCACGAATTCCTCACCTCCGTAACGCGCAGGGATATCGTTGAGGCGAATCGATTTCCGGATGCAGGCGGCGATCTCTTTGAGCACCAGATCGCCTACCGGATGCCCGTATGTATCGTTGAATGACTTGAAATGATCGATATCCATCAGAAGCAGAGAAAGAGGACGCTTGTATCTGCGCGACCTTTCCATCTCTTTTGCCAGGAGCTCCTGAAAATTACGATGGTTGTTCAATCCGGTGAGCCCGTCGGTGGTGGCGAGCGTTTCCATCCGCTGATAGAGAATCGAACGGGTGAAAGCGACCGAGGCGTTCTCGAGCAGGGTGGCGAGAACCTGTTCGGTTTCGGCACAGAACACGTCGGGTTCGTCGCTTTCGATCGAAAAAAGGCCGCGACACCGCTGCTCATCATCCAGAATGGGAAAAACCGTCAGGGAACGGATCGAGGGATCCCTGATTTCACCGGGCAGAAACCTGTAATACCGTTCCGAAAGCTGCTGGAAATCGGCGATCGTCACACTCTTGCGTTTCTGGAAAACGAAGGAGTAGAGTCCCGCGTTGATCGGAAAGGTGAATCCTTCCAGGATATCGGAAGTTTCTCCGGACACTTTCAGTACTCTGCCCACCCCTTTTTCCTCATCGAAAAGACAGCCGATCTGTCGCGTACAGCGGACCGCGCCGGGTATGACGCTGAAGAGCACCTCGAAAACATGTTCAGGCTTGAGCGCTGTGGTGAACTGGTGGCTCGCCTGGTAGAATATGCGGAACGTGCGGGCGGATCGTTCCTGGTAGGAGCGCATGCGGGCGGTAGTGATGAGCGCCGCGGCCAGCGACGAAAACCGTTTGAGCGTCTCCTTGTCCTGGTCCCTGAACGCCTGCTTGTCTTTGCTGTCAAGCGTAAGGGCGCCGAGCAGTTCATTACTTTCCGATATTATGGGAACCGCTAGGATCGAATTGATCGACTCGTCGGAGCTGTAGTACATGAGTTCCGAATCGTAAACCCGCAAATCCCCGGTCATGAACGAGCGTTTTTCGCTTCCGATTTTTCCTATGATCCCGTGACCGATCGGAATAGAGATCCCCGGATTGATGAGAAGGCTTTTCGATTGAAAGGAGTTGAGCAGGAAAAGCTGTCGTTTCGGATCGAAGATGAATCCCAGCGAGGAAAAACAGCGGAAATTCCTGCTCATGAAATAGACGACGCTCGAGAGGAGGTCCGACAGGTCGCGGTCGTCCCACTCCTCGACGTGACAGTCGGAAAGGGGCTCGACGATGAACGACTGGGTTTTGTGCTTTTCGGCCTGCGGAGTGGTTTCCGGAACCGAATGGCCCATAGATTCCGGAATGAGCGCCTTTCCCGTCGCCGCACCCTGTCTCTTCAGAATGGCTTGAATGGTCAGTGCGGGAAGCAGGCCCGCCAGAAACGGGTACAGGTAGTGAAAGGGATCGAGCAGCTTTTTATCCAGGAGTAGCGCCGGTGTAATCGAGGAGCGGCTTGCCAGGAGCATGAAGAGCGTCCGCGCGGTTTCTCCGAACGTGAAAACGAAGAAAGCCGCGATCCAGGAGTGTTTTTGACCGATCATTCCAGCCGCACCCATTGTGATTATGACCAGAGGCGATGTGAAAACGCGGGAAGCGGGGGAAGGGGAACTGTACACCGCGAAAAAGGAGGTCGCGGCCAGTGCGAAAACCCATATGAACCGGAGCGGAGCCGAAGGATTTCGGAGGTGCTTGAACACGATATAGGAGATTATGGCGAGTACGGCACAGGTGGCGATGATTTCGAGATGCGGCACGAGGATAAGCGATTCCTGGTAAGAAGCGCTTAAAATTGCGACCGAATAACCGAATACGAGCAGATACTCAAAAATAGCGATCAGTTTTTTCACGGTGAGAAAGCTGCCTGCTGAAATGCGGTTAACCGAGAATGAAATAGATGGACCTCCGTAATTTTAATCAATCTGGTTGCCTGTGTCCTCTTCGCGTTCTATTTTCTGCACTGAGAGCGTTTGCAGGAAACCATTCCTCAGATTGTATAATATGCTTGAAAAAAAAGCAAAGAATTCGGGCCGGTTCAGAAGAACGTTCTTCTCCCTTCTCGGTACCTCGCGATCCAAAGCGTTGCTCACGCTCATGCTTCAGAAGAGGTTCCGTGTTCCTCCGCTCCGTTTCCCGATAGATATATCCTCGGTGAAAAATGTCCTTCTAATTCTTCCGGAGCAGCAGCTTCAGGTGCTCCATCAGCTCAAGAACGTCATTTCACTCATGTCGATATTCAAGCATGCGGGAATCACGCTTCTCTGCGAACGATCGGTGGCCCCCTACATCAAAATGGTCCCCGGACTTACGATAGTCGAGTACGATGCGCAGGATCATTTCTCGGCTGAATTCTCCTCGATGGCACAGCAGTTCCGCGGCTCGATCGACATCTGCTTTCTTCTCATACTCTATCTCGCGGGGGCGACCGCAGCCCAGGCCCGTGTCGGCTATTGCGGAGCTGGGGAGTACCCGTTTCTCAATCTTCATATCAGGCCTTCGACCCGGAGGGTGTATCTTGCCGACTGGTACAGTTCGATGGCGGAAATATTCGGTTCCAAGCCGGGAGAGATAAGATGGAGGGTGGCCCAGAAAACCATCGAAGAGGTGGATCATCTCATCAGGGAACTCAAGATGAAACCCGATGCTCAGCTGATCGGGTTCGACGCCATCCATTTCCT
>CAZGVZ010000141.1:5370-8917 GCA_964529145.1 uncultured Fibrobacteraceae bacterium
GCGCCTTCGGGGCGGAGTGGACCGAGCGATTCATGAACCGCATCGTTGAAATGAATCTTGGGACAATCTATTTCCATGTCGAGAACGAACGTTCCGAATCGGAGATCATCTGGCTCTGCAAACAGAACGTACCCTCCTTCGCCGATCTGAGCGCCTCGCGACTTGCGGCCCTCGTGAGTAAATCGAAACTGATCCTGTCAGGGAATACGCCAATGTACGCTCTCGCCGGGCTGCTCCACCGCTCCGCTGTAGGTTTTTTCAAGGAAGACGAGATCGCGGCGTACTGCCCCCAAACTTCCCTGCTCAAGGGAGTGCCCTATACGGAACGACCCGATGAGGAGTTGATCGACAGGTTGATCGGCTGCATCGTGAAAACGGCGCCGGCCGTGAAATCCGGGAAGTGATCCGCGACCTTCGCGAAAAATTCGTGATGCGGTCCGGAAGAAGATCCCGGCCACTGCCGTGGCCGGGAGGAATCGGCATCCTTGTACAATGAATCCGACCGGCCTTCGGTGCGCTGAAAGCGCACGACATATTAGCCCGGGCTGAAGGCCCAGGTGGAATCACAGAATCATGATCTTCAGCCCTGAAGGGGCGACACATCCTCCCGTAAATCCCATGGATACCTTTCATCGTATTCGACCTTGGATGATAAAAAACCCCCACGACTTCTTCTCGAAGCCTTCGATAATGATCGCTGATCGCACCCATGAAACATGCTCCGCCCTTACAGTGCTTAAGAGAGTTCGTGGGTTTTCCGGTACCCGGGCCTGCAGCCCGGGCTGGTATGCTTCGCACCTTCAGCACTTGTCGGAAGCTCCTGACTATAGACTCCTGTATTCCGTATTCCGGTCCCTTGCCGCTGGCACCTGAGTTATTTTTCAATGATGACTGCACGTTCCGAAGCTGCCGAATTTTACAGGGGCGTCTTATGATCACAATGCCGCTGCCTCTCCAGGCCGGACCGCTCAGTCTCATCCTGGACCACGGCATGATTCGTTCTGTCCGTTTCGGTGATATCGAGATAGTCCGCCGTGTCTACATGGCGTTACGGGACCGGCACTGGAACACGGTACCTTTTTCGATCGGGGAGTCGACTCTCGAACGTAGCGGTGATTCGTTCGAGGTTTCCTTCGATGCGGTGCATGATGTCCCGGGAATCCTGTTCGAATGGCACGGGATTATACGCGGCGGCGCTGACGGGACTGTTTCGCTGGCCATGCGCGGGAAGGCGAAAAACGATTTTTCGCGCAACAGAATCGGCTGGTGTGTGCTGCACCCGCTTGCATTATGCAAAAACGCCCGCTGTAAAGTTGTAAAGCCGGACGGAAGTTTCGAATTCACACGGTTTCCGGGAGACGAAATCGCGCCCCGACAGCCGATCACCGGTATCACCGCGATGACCTATGCCGTCGTCCCGGGACTCGACTGTACTCTGCGGTTCTCAGGGGATACCTTTGAAACCGAAGATCAGCGCAACTGGACCGACGCTTCGTTCAAGACCTATTCCACACCGCTTTCATTGCCTATTCCTGTCGAAGTCACCGCCGGCACCACTCTGGAACAGCGGGTCGCCATTTTCGTCGAAGGTTCCGCCCGCCCGGGGAGGCGAAGAGCCCCGAAACCCGAACTGGATGCCGGGAGACTCTCTCCCCTGTCCCGGCCGCCGCTCGGTGTGGGTCTCTGCCATACCGGGGGCGGGGAGCTCGCGGAGCGGGTACTGAACAACCTTTCATTGCCCGGGTTATCGCATCTGCGGTTCGAGGTGACTCCTGCCGTCATTTCCCCACATGCGGATTATTCCTTGATGAAGTCGATATGCGAGCGGATAGGATGCGGCATCGAACTGGCGGCACACCTTTCCTCCGATTACAGTGCGGAGCTCGCGATTTTAGCGTCCGAGGCAGACGAAGCGCGTCCCGCGATTCATCGTGTGCTGGTGTTACGTACGGACAGGCCGGTCACTTCCGCGGATACCGCCGAAGAAGCGGCCCGATTGTTCGATACATTGTTGCCCGCAGGGGGACTGGCCATAGGCACAGATCGCTATTTCGTCGAAATCAACCGCGCTGCGCCGATCGCGGCCAGGTTCGACGCGCTCTGTTTTTCCGCGAATCCGCAGGTCCACACGTTCGATGACCGCGCGGTCATGGAGAATTTGGAAGGCTTGAAGGAGTGCATCAATGCGGCGGGGACCCTTTCGGGCGGGAAACCGATCGTTCTCTCTCCGCTTACGCTGCGTCCACGCCGTGATCCTCTGCGTCCGGAGAAGTCCGGGGGTGACGACCCACGGCAAAGGGAACAGTTCGGAGCGGCCTGGTTTCTCGGAGTGATGGACGCCTGTATCCGTTCGGGGCTGCATAGTCTGACCTGTTTCAATGTAACGGGACCCGGGGGAGTGATGAGCGAAAACGGCACGGAGCTTTATCCTGTATACCACATCCTTTCTTCAGGGATACTTTCGGCTTCAGCCCTCGAGTCGCTCACGATCCGTACGAACGGCACGATATTTACCGCGGTAAAGGCGGAATCGCGGGAAGGGAGAGTCATGTTGCTGGGAAACCTCGGGGAAAGAACCGGAACGATCGCCGTCGACCTGAGAGGGCACAGGGAATTCACACTCGGTTGCCTCGAGAGCTCCACTCCCTCAGTGGAGAGAAGCGATCCGCTGTTCTGGGAAAACGCCGGCCGCAGGGTGTCTTCACCCGCTTCCGGAAAGCTCATGCTCGAACTTGCGCCGTACTCTGTAATCAGAATGCTTTTAACCGGCACGGGACCGTACTGACCACTATGCGTCGTCGGCCTCGGAATCGCTGTGCGCGGAGCTGTCCTTATTGTCAATCAGTTCACGCTCAAAATAGAGCAGATCGAGAATCCGGTCCGGATGCTGTCGCTCCAGCTCTTCGTCACAGAGCTTTGACGCCAGGTCGAACTGTGATCTACGGCGGTACAGGTCTATGATGTATAGCTTTTCCTGCTCCCGCGAATCGGCGAAATCCATTCCCCGGCCGATCGCTTCAGAGAACAGATCGATCGCCCTCCCGCGGCATTCAAACGCGCTTTCGACGAATCCGTTGTCGTCGCATATCCAGGACGCGAACACATGTGCCCATGCTGCGTCTGGAAATTGCCGGCGGTTCCTCATGATCAGGCCATGACATAAAAATGCATTCGCCGTCTCTGGAAACCGGGTATCGCGAAGTTGCCTTGAATACGCATCTTCCCTCACGATGGTCTTGTCGACCTCGTTTCCTTCGGCTATTTCGGGAGCGCAGTATCCGCACGATGGACAACGCTGAATCCAGAGGTAGACCGAGGAGCGGAGGATGTGCGTTGGACGCCCGTCGAGATCCCGCGGGCTGACGTTTCCAAATGAGATGTTTCCGACAGGGTGCCTGCTTTTAACTCCGCAGACGAAGCACTGCCTGTCGGAGAGATATACGGTAGTCATAAGGCGGCGCTTCCGCTCCTGGCTGCAGGGGAACATCGATGAAACGCGGCCGCCCGAAACTCCGGACTTTCCGGATGGAAAAAGGGCTGCGGCTTC
>CAZGVZ010000142.1:0-7335 GCA_964529145.1 uncultured Fibrobacteraceae bacterium
TTTCTGAAAAACGACAGTAGTCAGTCGATGTTCCACAATCCGCTCCGGAAGCTTGCTCGTTTACGGAGCTTTTTACTTTACTTTCCTCATACCCGCTTCCTGAAAATTACCTTGGGATTTTTATGCTTTTTTTAGGTGGGATTCAACACCGGTATCGATGTACTGGAACGGCCGGTACTCCGTCGTGGACATATATGGCTTGTGGGGAGTCTGAAAGGTGAACTGAGCGCCGTCCGTCAGGGGTTCTCAGGCAGGAAATCGATATACCGCCCGAGAACCTCATATCCTGCTGTGCCGAATGCCGGAAAAAACAGCACAGCCAAAATGGAAAAATAACACAATTGAATATTACATTAATATTGGATACCTTTATAAATCAATGACTAATGTAGCGAATTATACTAAAAATAAAAATTTTACCTTCATATCATATCATTTATGGTTATTTTATGGTAGTGGACGGGAATGCAATGAAAAAAGTGAGAAGACTTTCTACTCCCATATTTGTATTCGATGACTATGTCGATTATTTGAAAGCATGGTACGGGTACGCGAAACGATTCAGGTTGACTCAGCGGGCCTTCGTCGAGCGTGCCGGCGTGGGCACTCAGGCGTATTTCTCCGATATTCTTGCCCGTCGTAAAAAACTCGCGGTATCGCATATCAAGGGCTTCACAAAGGCTCTTGAACTTACGGGGAAAGACAGTGAATATTTTCACCAGCTCGTTCTCAAGGAACACGCCAGAAAAGGGGAGGAAAAAGAAAAGGTCCTTAAAAATCTGGCGCTGCTGAGAGAAAGGAACATCTCCACTCTGGTTAGCGATGTCAATGCGGAATACTTCAGCTCATGGAAATATCCGGTGGTTCGTGAATATATCGGCAGCATGGGATACGTAGCGTCGCTGCGTGACATCAAGCGTGCGTTTCTCCATTTCACCATGCCGCTGGCCGAAGTGCGCCGAACGGTCGAAAAGCTGATTAAATGGAAACTGGTCGCCAGAGATGAAAAAAGGGGAGGATACAGGCCTGCTGAAGGTTTGTCAATAATATCCTACTCAGGTATGCCTCATGCGTTGGTGAATGATGTAAAGCGTATGTTTATTGAGTCGTCAGTCCATGCGATGGAAACACTGCCGAAGGAAGAGCGGCATATCACGATGGCGATACGAGGTATGAGCCAAGAAACGTTCACTGCCTTCTGTAGAAAAATCGATGAATTTCGAACGGAATTTCAGAAGTATGAAAATGGAAGCGGTAAGACAGATCATGTGTATGGGCTCAACATTCAGCTGTTTCCATTGATGTCTGTTGATACCGTTAATGACGACACTCTGAAAAGCGGCGACGCTCCTTCAACGGACGATCGGTAAAGGCTGAAAAAAATGGAATCGACCACATCAACTTCCAAATGTGTCAATGCATATCGATTCATCAGGAATGCCACGGTTATCGGTATACAATATGTAGCCGGCACCGGGAAACCATCTCTTTTCAGATGCACCGCAGTGCTGAGTATGACATTTTCGGTATGTGCTGCAGCACTATTTTGTGCTGGCTGTACAAGATCGTCGGCCCGGGTGGAACGGACTTTCCCAATACTAAAACAGCCGTGACGGGGAGAATCGTCAATGAAAACGGAAGCGCGGGTTCTTCGGCGATAGTACATGTTTTACCTCATGATTTCAATCCGTTGTCGGATGCTTCTATATTGATTGCTGATAGCACCGACAGTGACGGTTACTTCTTCATACCCGTTGAAGACAGCGGAGTCTATAATCTGCATGCGCTCCATTCGCACAACGGCACGCGTTGTCTGGAAAAAGAGATCAGGGTAGGCGGTGAAGAGGATACCGTCAAGGTCGGGGTTGTTGTGCTTGAATCATCGGGCACACTGGTGGCCACAATTCCCGAAGAAACAACGGTTGCCGCTGGTCATGTATACTTTGTCGGCACGCAGTATCACGTCCCGGTTGCGCAAGGGCAACGATATGTGGTTTTTGATTCGGTTCCCGCAGGTTTCACTCCATCGCTTTGCTATACTCAGACAGATCTCACCGAACCGATACAGATAATGGACAGCGCGGAAGTAATTGCAGGTGATACGACTCTGGTCGCTCCCGAGCTGGGGGAAGGCTTTTTGAAGGTGTTTTTCAATACCTCCGGAACCGGAGCTGGCGTCAGCAATGATGTGTATGGTTTTCCGGTAGCGATTCGTGTATCCTCACTTCCGGTCGACATGAATAGCTTCGCCGCTGGTGGCAGAGATCTGGTGGTCACAAAGAATGATTTCACCATGCTTCCAGTGCAGGTAGAGACATGGGACGCAGAATCCGGTGATGCACTCGTCTGGGTGCTCGTGGATACGGTTTTCGGCAATGATTCGACACAGTTTCTTTACATCTTCTGGGGTGCAGGCGAGGCGGATTCGGGAAAAAGCACCGCTGGAGCCGTATTTGACTCTTCCTTCGGTTATTCAGGAGTCTGGCACCTCGACGGTGGCGGATCAGACGCCACCGGAAACGGAAATAACGGAGCAAAAGGAGCCTCGATACTCGATACTGTCGGGATTCTTGGAGGTGCACAGCATTTTTCCGGAAGTGACTCCATTGTTGTTCCAGGTTTACTGGGCAGACCTTCCACGGTAACCCTTTCGGCATGGGCGAAACTCGATTCAGCAGTGGAATATGGTGCGGAAGTGGTAACAATTGGAGATGCCGTAGTGATGCGTATGGATGATACATATAACGATAAAGGGTGTCAGGGTTCGTTTTTCAGTTATCCCGATACAGTTTATACGATGACACATGAGTTCCTCGGATCGGGTAAATTTCTCGCCGGCAAGGGATGGCATTACCTTGCCTATGTTTTTGATGGCCAAAAGATGACGCACGAGTTTTATCTCGACGGCGAACTCTGCTGCAAACAGCAGGCAAACGTGCCGATACATTATGACAGCATTGGAACTGATGTCGTTATAGGAGCGCACGGCAATGGGGCCGTACATTGGCATTTCATCGGATCGATCGATGAGGTTCGAATCGAGCATACCATACGAGGTGCTTCGTGGGTTCGTCTCTGTTACATGAATCAGCACGCGGAAGATAAAATGCTGTTTACAAAACCATGACATTCATATCACGGCGTTTCCTTCACGATAACAGGGGCGGTTGTTTCAGAACTGACAAGGAGGACTCATGAAAAGATGTGTTTTGCTGGCTGTGGCAATGATTTCATTTGGCGCGATTGCAGTTGAGTCACGCGACCGTCAGTTCATTCTGGGGGCCGATATTTCATGGGTCGACGCCGACGTCGACCGTGGCACAAAGTTTTCCGACGGCGAACAGAACAAGAGTATCTTCGACATTCTGAAAGATCACAAATTCAATCTCATTCGTCTTCGGGTCTTCGTTGACCCTTCGGTGGAGGTCCCTGGAGAACAATGGGACAGCCCGTACTCGATGCAGGGATACTGCGGACTGGAACGGACTATTGAGTTCGCGAAACAGATAAAAAAAGCCGGTATGATGTTTTCCCTCGATTTTCATTACAGTGATACATGGGCGGACCCAGGCAAACAGCATAAACCAATGTCTTGGCGTGATCTTTCATATGAAGAGCTGGTCAAGAAGGTGCGCACCTACACGCGCGAATCACTTGAAGCCTGTGAGGAAGCCGGCGTGCTGCCCGATATGGTACAGGTGGGAAATGAGATCGTGGGCGGCATGATATGGCCGGACGGAAGCAGCAGCAACATGAAAAAATTCGCTGAGCTAGTCAATGCTGGAATCGATGGCGTCAAGGATGTCAGCGATGGAATAGATATATTCATTCATTCGATTTCCGATGCGGCCCCTAGCAGCTGGCTTTCCAGTCTCATTAAGGCTGGAGTTGCCAGGGACCGCATTGATATCTTCGGGCTGTCCTATTACGAGGAGTGGCACGGCACACCGAATGACCTTAAGAGAAATCTTACTGAAATCACCAAAAACCATGATATTCATGTTTGTGTCGCTGAGTATGCCGAAGTGCATGAGCAGGTTAATGATATTGTCTTCAATCTTCCTGACGAGGAGGGAATCGGTACCATTGTATGGGAACCGACCAAATGGCACGATGCCCTGTTCAACGGCGGGAGTACCAATAGACGAATTGACCTCTACCCCGAACTATGGAAACGGTACGGAAATGACACCCTTCCGCAGAAAGATCGGACGGTTCCAGTATTCGCTGGGGGGAATGCTACAGATAGGAACCCTTGGTACAACAGTAGTGGTATCACTCCTGCGGGAAATATAGTGCTGCATGGTGATTATTTCATCACGGACCTCCAGGGCAGAGTGACCGCAACCTCTAAAACATACATTTCCGGCGGTACATTCAACACGGCATCAAGTAAAATATACCTGCTTTACCATGCCGGAGAGAACGGAAGGCAGTCTGGAAGCTGGTTACTCAACAGGGTACGATAGACCAATGCCGCGGCAGTTCGAAAACTGCCGGCCACACACGGTGCGGTGCGTTGCGCTGCCGCGGTTTCGCACCACCGGAACCTGTCAACCCGACGCCTCAGGTCCCTTTCACCGGAGCCCTGCGGGCGACCGCATCCCGGATCACGGGAACGGCTCCCACCAGTTTGATCGCCACAGTCCCGAACCCCAGCAGCACGTAGGTTCCCAGCTGTTCCGGAGGTAGCCCCATCTGAGCGAACATGAGCGCTGAGAGTCCGTCGCGGATGCCGATGCCGTTGGGAGTGAGCGGCAGGCTGAGGCAGATGAGCTCTATGAGCGGGATGTACATGAAGCACTCCGCCACGAAGAATTTTCCGGTGATGCCCCGTATCATCATCACAGCGTTAAGCACGAAGAGGGCCTGGATCGCCAGGGTGATGAGCATCACCCCGAGCAGGCAGGGGAGCTTCGCCCTGTAACGGTAGATGCCGTCGCGGATATGCCTGACCGCTGTCATGAACGCCGGCGGAGCGATTCCAGCCAGCGCGGAATTGAAAACACGGGTGAGCCGCTTGGAGAAGGACATGAACCCGAGCAGTAGGATGATACCCCACGCCGCGGCGGTCACGGGCAGCATTCCCCGGGGAGCCGCGGAGGAGTCTATCGTCAGGACGCCGTAAAGAGAGAGCATGAGCATAGCCAGCAGGCCGGTGATACGGGCCAGCCACGCTGCTCCCCATGTGACCCCGTAATCGTTGTTTCGTGACAGGAGCACTGAACGCACGACGTCCTGCGCGGCGGATGTCGGAAGAAAAATGCTGTAATAGATGCCCTTGAAATGACAGGAGAGCACCTCCGGCAGCGGGAGTCCGGGCATGAACGCGCGCAGCAGGATCCACCACTTCACACCCTGCAGCAGCATCAGGAAAATTCCCAGAAAGACTATGAAAGGGATCACCCAGGGAGCGGTGGTTTTGAAGGCGGACGCGAGTTTCCCGAAATCTACGCTTCTGAAAATCCATATGATAGGAACGAGCGCTACGGCATATTTGACAAGGGCGGCGTTCCTTCCCTTCAGCGCCTCCCTGACTTTCCCGAACCGGTTCCTCATGGGTACGGAGAGCGTCACAGCCGGTTCTCCTCGGTCAGGGAACTGAACCTGCCGGCCGGCATTTCGGTGGAAATATCGTCTCTGAGCCGCCGGAGCCTGTGGCCGTATGTCGAGAACGGATCCCCGGAGATGCGTTCGAGTCCGGCTCCGAGCGGCCCCACCTGTTCCGTTCCGGAAAGTCTGCCGCAGGCGGGCTGCGGCTCGAAAGCGTGGTATCCCCCGCAGCGGTGTCTGAAAACGCAGGTGTGGATGCCCGAATCAGCGTCTATGTCGATCATGGTACCGGTACGTGTGTCTTTCTTTTAAGGAATTCGATCCTTTCGCTTCTACCACTTACCCTGCCGGGAGACGAAGCGGGAACGGCAGCGGCCGCGTTACCGGATTCTTGACCACTCCCGCGGCCGAACCCCTTCCCGTGGAAAACCGGGTTGTACCGGAGGTGTTCAAAATACGATCCCCCCTTCGTGCTGTCAACCTGGACGGGGTACAGGGCAGGGGGTTGGCCGTGAAAACCGGATAACCGGGGATTCCCTGAAGTATTTTCTACCTCCTCGTAAGGAAGGAATTACGCTCAAAGGTTTCTAATGTTTCAGGAGGTAATGTGACCACAGATTCCAAGCCTTCGAAATCCGTTTCCGGTTACCTGAACGCTCCCTGGATTCCGATTGTTTTCATGGCGCTCCTGGTTCTGATCGTGTTCGGACCTTTCTTCTTCTCCGACCGGATGCTTTTCAGTTCCGACCAGATGAGCGGGTTCGATTCACGCGTTTTCCTGAAAGAATCCATAGAAAAGTACCATCAGTTTCCCTGGTGGCAAAATACCCGGCTCGGCGGAATGCCCACACTCGATGCCCTGTTCGGCGACGCGCTGTACCCTGTTTCGATCCTCATTAACCTGGTGACGTCGGTTCCCCGCGGAATAGGAATGAAAATGGTATTCCACATATTCCTCGCCGGTTTGTTCTTCTTCCTGCTTCTCAGAAAAGGTTTCAGGATGACGCCGCTCGTGGCCGTGACCGGAGCTGTTTTTTACATGTTCAATCCGCAATTCCTTTCCCACATCTATCCGGGACACGACGGAAAGATGTTCGTAATCGCCTGGCTGCCGTTCATCCTTTGGAGGCTCAAAGCGCTCATGGAACGTCCGACGCTGCTGAACATGACGTTCCTGAGCGCCGGCATCGGCATGTCGATCCTCACCAGCCATATCCAGATGACCTATTTCGTCCTGTGGGGAGCATTTTTGTACTGGATCTTTTCAGTCTGCCTCGCGTCCATCGTTCAGAAGAATCACGGAAAATCGGTCAGGCTCTCACTCTTTTTCTGGGCCGCTGTGGGTGTGGGCCTCGGAATAGGCGCCCTGCAGCTCTTCCCCTCCTTCCTGTTCATACGTGACGGTTTTTCCGTGCGCGGCGCGGACCGCGGTTTCGAATTCGCGGCCTCTTGGTCTCTCCACTGGCCCGAGTTCTTTTCGTTGTGGGTCCCTGAATTCGTCAATACTCTCGATTATTACTGGGGGCAAAACCCCTTCAAACTGAATTCGGAATACGCCGGGATGATGCCGGTACTTCTGTCGGCTGCGGCGATCGCCGCCGGGCCGAAAAAGCCCTGGCGCGTTTTCTGGGGATGCGTGGCGATCGGCACGGTACTGTTCTCTCTCGGCTCACATACACCGGTTTTTCACCTCGCCTATGCCCTGGTCCCCGGAGTCAGAAAGTTCCGTGCCGCCAGCATGATCATGTTCTGGTTCTCCTTTTCGACCGTGCTGCTCTCGGC
>CAZGVZ010000142.1:7345-8899 GCA_964529145.1 uncultured Fibrobacteraceae bacterium
TGTACCTCACCGGCGGGATATTTCTCTGCCTCACTCTTATATTCTCGGTAAGGGGAATGGTCGGCGCCATGTTCGCCGGAGCCATGGCAGGCAAGCAGAACATCTTCGAAATCAATTTCACGAGAAACTTCCTGCCGTTCCTATGGATGTGGTTCCTCTTTGCATGTGCGCTCCTGGCGGTTCTGCTCGGAGCGGTCAAGGGCAGGATACCCCCAGCCGCCTGCACGGCCGTCATTCTGGCACTGGGCATCGTCGACATCGTCCGGGTAGACGCGACGTTCATCAAACTGGTGAGTCCGGCGCCCTATTTCCGCCGTGAGCAGGCGCTCTCCCCGCTGATCGACCGTATGAAACAGGAGCCGTTTCGCGTGTTCTCGCTTCCCGGCGCGCTGCCGCAGAACGGCGCGGGTATCCACCATCTAGAAGGCGTGGGCGGATTCCACGACAACGAGCTCCACTGGTACCGCGAATTCAGGGGCGACCAGCAGGACCGCAACTATCTCTCCTCCCTGGTGGGCACCGGCGCGAACGGTCAGCCTTACCTGCGCGCTGAAATGCTCTCCGCGGGAAATCCGTTCCTGAATATCGCCAATGTCAAATATCTTCTCCTCAGGAACGGGTCGCAGCTCACTACGGTTCCGAACGAGCACGCGCTCGGACGGATCTCGTTTGTCTCCGGATACGCGGTCATGGACTCCTCCGGAATCGCTCAGGCACTGGCCACGGGAGATTACGACTACCGCCGCAAAGTGGCGCTCGAGGCCGAGCCGCGGTTGCCGGAAGGATTCGAGCTTCCTCCGAAGAACGCCCCCCCCGATACCTCGCTGCAGGCACGATGGGATGCCTATACGCCCAACTACCGGAAAGTGACGGTAAAGGCCCCTTCCGCTGGGTTCATCAGGATTTCGGAGGTGTACTATCCCGCGTGGGAAATCCGCGTCGACGGCAAACGGGTGCGCCCCCTGCGCGCCGACCTCGCGTGGATGGCGATTCCAGCCCTTGCCGGCACCCATGTCATCGAAATGAAACCTCACTCCAATTACGCGGGTATTTTCGGACCGGTGACCTTCACGCTCTCCGGCGGTATACTCCTCTACTGGATTGTCGCGGTGTTAGGGCGTTTGAAGCGGCGGACCGCGGCCGCGCCGGCACTCCCGGCGAAAGGGGCGAAGCGCGATCAGCGCACGTAGGAGACGCTGATCCTTCCGGGCATTCCTGCGATTGCCGCCAATTTCGTTCCGTAGTCGCCTGAAAGAAGGAGGATCGTGTTTCTCCGTTCAGGCCGCAGGTGCGGCGCTCCTCGAGCCTGGCTGAGATCGTGCCGTTTCCGGTGTGATCGGCCATTCTCAGCGAGAGACTTGTCGTGTTTTCGATCACGTCTCCCTTAAGAACGAAACCGACAACGAGCGTACCGGCCCTGTCCCAGCCCGGAAAGAGATCGAGTGTATCGGAAATGGGAAGCTTCTCCAGGAACGGGTCGGTCCCTTACGCATCCGGTGCCATCACCTGCCTCGGTAAGAGAGGACAATGTGATCCCTATGGGATTTTCAGCAA
>CAZGVZ010000143.1:0-8874 GCA_964529145.1 uncultured Fibrobacteraceae bacterium
CCCGCGATCCATTTACGGATGCATTCTCGGTCGGATCGAACCGGTTGATGGAATTCGGTTTCTACTATCACGGCCGGTATGCGATGATACGGTTCCTGATCGAGTGCCTCGGCCTGAACGCTCCCGGGGGCCGCGAAACTTTCCTTGCCGGATGCGGCCGGTATTCCGACTACTGCCCCGACACTCTCGATGAAAAAACGGCACGGCGGTTTTATTCCGACGCGCGGAAAATCATTGAAAAGAGCTGTGTGAAACATCCGCTGATACATGCGTTCTGCATGTATACTCTTCAGTCAGGAGGAGTGGATGCGAATGCGATGAAGGTCCTGACTGAAATTCCGGCTTTGAAAAATGGAGTGAGTCTGAAATGAATCTTACCGCGCTAACGCCCTGTTGCGTCGATCTCTATCCGCAAACAGGACTCTCTTTTCCCGGAGGCAATTCTCTCAATGTCGCATCGAGGTGGAAAACGCTCGCGCCGGAAGCCATGGTATCCGTGATCACCTGTCTCGGTACCGATTCGAACGGTGATCTCATCATGGATTTCCTGAAACGGAAGAATATCGATTGTTCGAGAGTATACCGCAGGGAGGGCCTTACCGCATACAATGAACTCCGGGTAGATGAAAGCGGAGAACGCTTCGGAATCGAAGGCGCATGGAACGGAGGGGTATACGAAACGTTCCTGCTTTCCGGCGACGATTGGGAATTCGTTGGCCGTCAGGATTTGGTGGCGGTTCCCGCCAATAACCCGAATTTCTCCGAAGTTATCTCGAGAAAGCGTTCCCGGCAGGTAATTGCGGTGGATTACCTCGATGTAGCGAATGATCTCCCGATCGGAGACTCGATCGCGTTCACGGATATCGCGTTCATCTCCACACCACCCAAAAGAGTCGGTGTTTACGAAGACATGGCCCTCTCCAGCGGCAGACTTCTTGTAGTCACCATGGGACCGCATGGCAGCAGGGCTTTTCATCACGGAGTCTCTTATTACCAGCCGGCGCTGGAAGTGACAGGGGTTGTCGATACCACAGGCTGCGGCGACGCTTATCAGGCTGCCTTCTCGTATCATTATCTTATGACGGGAGACATGCGGGAATCGATGCTCGCCGGAGCGCGGGAGGCTTCAAAAGTGCTGCAGGCATGGAGCGGGACAGGAGACCTCGAATAGGAGATACGGGCTCGGCAGCGTCCGGTTGAAATAATCGCATAAAGTCATAAATCAATGATGTACATTAAGACAAGCGCCCCAGGCGCCAGGCATGCCGGCCCGGGCTGAAGGCGCTGTTACCGGAAATACACGAAGTCTCTCGAGCCCTTGCAAGGGCGGAGCATATTTATGGAGCGCTGTATGCTATTTCTTCGAATTATAACCTGACAGCAGAGATACGGGCCAATGAAAAACAAGATACTCTTTACCGGCTTTCTAATCATTCCGTGCATCGGACTGCTCTCTTCCGGGTGCCTTCGCTATCTCACCGGGGACCGCACCAGGGCAATCGTGGAAGGTATAGATGTAGGACAGTCGCTCGTCATTGCCCGGATGGAGCTTGAGGGAGAGGAAAAATTCGGTTCCGTGCTGACGCTGTGGGCTCTTCGAGACCAGTTCATTACACCAGCTCAGGCCGATACGATACACCAGCTCTATTTCCGGCATATCGACCGCCTCAAAAGCGACTTCAATGTATGGCATCTCACCTGGGCAATATCGAATATGTACCGCTCGGGAAACGACAGTGTGAGAACGGTTCTCGAGCGAGCAATGCGCGACGCCTCGAAACGGGCAGGAATCATGGGAGGGCTCGCAGACCGGCACGTGAACGGCGAAAAAATCTACCACGGCGATGCCCATTTCCTGGGGCGCGCCTACGCCCGGAAACACCTCGTCGCACCCAACAACAAAGAATACCTGCAATCGGCCGAGGATTATTCGCGGAAATGAGGTATAACCTTATTCGGACGATTATCAATATACGATGAGATGCCAGGCGGTACTGTCAAAAACAGCGCAATGCGCTGGGTACTTTACGCTTGAAGAACGAAGTGACAATCGTCAGATTAGAGTATAAGTAGGCTTCCCTGCAAATGCACCGAAGGTATCATTCCCAGAGATCGCGCATCTTTTCCCTTATATCGGCAGTTCCGGGATTTTCGACTGCGGCTTCCTTCCTCTCCCGGTTTCCGGGCGCGGCAATACACTCCATTGTGGCCAGCACCTCCCTGGTGAAAAAACGGCTGCACTGGCCGTACACATGGCCATCCGAAAAACCCTGCGGATGGGAGTAAAAACGCATTGGCCAGGTGACGTAGAGCCGGTCGCGGGCACGGGTCATCGCCACATAGGCCAGACGCAGTTCCTCTTCGATCTCCTCGCCGGAGCCGGTCGCCATATCGGAAGGGAGGCAGCCGTCCGCGGCATGAATCAAAAACACCACATCCCATTCACACCCCTTCGCGGAATGTATGGTCGAAAGGATGAGAAAGTCTTCCTCCCGGGAAGGAGGGCCCGCAAAATCGCTGGTGGAGTTGGGAGGATCCAGAGTGATTTCGGCAAGAAACCGGCTTCGGGACGAATAGGAACCCGCGAGTTCTATCATATGCTCGATATCGTTGCGTCTGGGCGATGGATTTTCGTAATTGCTTTCGAGAAGCGGCAGATAGAGCCGGTTGACACGATCGAGCTGGGCGGCCAGCTCCTCTCCGGGTACGGTACTTTCGAAAAGCCTGCCCAGAGGACCGAGCTGAAGCCGTGTTTTCGACGGCAACGGGGCATCTGCGACGGCAGCCCCGTTGAATTGACGCGTCGACACGAATTCGTATACCGCGGATGCAGTCGACGGACCCACTCCTTCGAAGAGCTGAAGCACCCGAAACCACGAGATCTCGTCCCGAGGATTCTCCAGTAGCCTGACGAAGGAGATGAAGTCCTTGACATGAGCCGCTTCGAGAAATTTCAGTCCTCCCCACTTGCGGTAAGGGATCTCCTTTTTCATCAGCTCGAGTTCGAGCGCCGCGGAATGCGATCCGGCCCGGAAAAGCACCGCCTGTTCGTGCAGCGCGATTCCCTGCTCGTAATGTTCGAGCACTTTCGCGATGACCGTTTCCGCTTCGTGGGCTTCGTCACCGCAGGTGATGATCTGCGGCAGATCGCATCCTTTACGTGTGGAAAACAGCGTCTTTGAAAACCGGTTCTCCACCTGCGATATGATGTTGTTGGTCGTCCGCAGGATCGGTTCACTCGACCGGTAGTTCTGTTCGAGCAGCACGACTCTGGTCCCGGGAAAAATCTCCGGGAAATCGAGCATGTTACGTACTGTAGCAGCCCTGAAGCTGTAGATACTCTGGGCGTCGTCGCCAACCACCATGATATTCCGGTTGTTCTTCCGCATTCCGAGAAGTATGTCCGCCTGCAGGCGATTTGTGTCCTGATACTCGTCTACGAGGATATGGTCGAATCTCTCCTCGATCACTTTTCCCGCAGCTGTTTCCGACACGAGAAACCGCCAGTATGCGAGAAGGTCGTCATAATCGAGTACACTGCGCTGCTGCTTGAGCCGCACGTACTCCCGGTAGATCTTCTTGAGCTCTTCCTTCCATCGCCGGCACCAGGGATACCATTTCTGTAGAATGGATTCTAGCTCTTCGCCGGAGTTCATCCGTCTCGAATACACGGCCAGCAGCGTGCTCTTCCGGGGAAATCGTCCCTTCAGTCCCGGGTCGATCACTTTATGCCGAATCACCTGCAGCATATCTTCCGCGTCGGACTGATCCATAATGGTGAATTCAGGGGCGAGATCTATGGTTTTTCCATAGATTCTCAGCAGACGGTTCGCTGTGGCATGAAACGTTCCACCCCACACCTCGGAAGTGATTCCGGCTTTTACGCCCAGCACCGAAGCCGCACGGCCGAGCATCTCCCTTGCCGCCCTGCGGGTAAACGTGAGCAACATGATCCGCTCGGGGGATACGCCCCGGGATATCAGCCACGCAACCCTGTACGCGAGAGTTCTGGTCTTGCCGCTTCCAGCTCCCGCTACGACGAGGAGAGGGCCGTTTCCGTGGGTTACCGCCTCCTGCTGCCGGGGATTGAGTTCCTTGAGGTAGCCATGTTCCGTCATATCACCGTTTTTCCGATCGTGCTAAAAATAGTTCCATCCACCCGATGCGAAAACAATTCCGCTTCTTATGAAAACGGTTCCAGGTCGAGCATATTTTCAAGGAAAAAGAGCCGGCGCCCCGAAAGGACGCGCGTCCCGAAGAAAGGCGTTCTTCCGCTCTATCCGCCCTGAGGACAACCGCACGCATACCCGGCGCAGGTAGCCACCCACTCGTTGTGGCTTACTCCGTAGGTCGCGGCGATCATTCTCTCCCTCTTTTCAACGGAAAGACCGTGTGGACAGGGATGGGGCTGAAGCGTGTCCAGCCACTCCATAAGCGATATGACGTTTCTGTTCATCTTTTCGTCACCGGTATTTTCCAGCACTTCGAGCGCCCGTGCGCGCACATGCGCATCCGTATGACCGACCAGAGGAATGATCGTGTCAATGACTCCGGAACTATCGAGCAGCGCGACGATGTGCAGCAGCGTATCGATCCGGATCGCGATAAGCTCTTCCCGAATTGCGAAAAAAAGCAGCACCATGGGCCCCGAACGGCTGGCTGACAACACCTGCAACGATTTTTTCTCCCATTCGATCGCTTCGACTTCCCTCCAGGCGATCCGCTTGAGAACGCGGACTCCTTCGGAGCCGATCACGTTCCTCGATTTCCTGAGCGCATGCACCAGACAGTTTCTGTATATCGCGTTTCCCTTGATGACTCCATGCCGCCAGCAGCTCTCTTCGATATGGGAAAGCATGGGGGCAACCACGGCGACAATCGATTTTCTCCTGGAGGGGGGTAACAGCCGCGCAAGCTGCAGCAACGCTTCCAAAACCTCCGGGCTGTTTTTTTTCCCCAGTGCAGCGATCAGCTGAGGCTCTTCGAGCTTGCCGACAGAACTCTTCTCCAGTTTTGACCTGCAGTAGTGTATCAGCATTTCAGTGGTCTTGTGATCTTCGAGCTCACCAAGCACGAAAAGCGCGCTCGAGCACTCCTTGGGAGTACCGTCCCATAACATGGAATGCAGCAGATCCAGAAAGCCCTTTCGCCGGTTCCGGTCACTTATTGACCACAACGAGAGGACGACATTGGCGCGTACCCTGCAATCCGCGTGGGATGCGAGCGGCTGCAACAACCGTTCAAGATCCTCCGCATTGCACTGCTTGAGCGCCAGAACCGCATTGGCCACAATCCGCGGATCGTTGTCCGAAAGGCACCTTTCGAGCTCTGACGCGACAGACGCACGATTGAAATTACCGCATGCTTTGACGATGGTCGCACGCAGCCTGCCCTCACTCTTTCCCAGATAATCCAGCAGAAAATCCACGGCTTCACCTGTACCCAGCGAGGCGATGATCTCCACTATGAACTTCTGAAACTCGAAATCATTCCGTTCGAATTCACCGGCGAGAAGGGGCAAAAGCTCCCTGTTTCCGGATAATGTCAGTTTATCGAGAAAAGAACTGCGGTCATCGGGTGAAAGGACGGTCAGGTGGCGGATCAGCATACGGGTATACGCTTTTTTGAAATGGACCGCATTCAAAAGCGCCACTGCTGACAGCAGTGCCAAAAGGATGAGGTGAGTCCTGAGACTCACGAGAGGAACCAGGCCCAGAAGAGCGCAACCGGCGGCAATCATCGCGATCGGTTTGACCACGCCTTCTATCAGCAGCTTTCCCCTGCCCCGCGTTCTCTGTGGAAGGCTGGAGAAGAAGATCTGAAAATTAGGTGAAAAAAAAGCGTCGAAGCACGCTACCCGCATTCCCATGCCGAACACTACCGCGCCGAAAAACAGGGCGGGGTGGTCCCGGCAGGAGCCGCTCATGACAGTCCATACGCCGAACACGACGCAAAGCGCGGCAGGGAAGAGCGGAAGAGACCGTGTCGAGCCGTTCTTGCGCAGAATCATGCCGGAGATTCCGAGTTGCAGAATGAAAGTGGAAAGCATGCTGATCCCATTGAACCTGCCGAGAAATGAAGCGATTTCCCCGGCCGACGAGCACGTCTGCTTCACCACCCCGTAAAAAATGTAGTGCTGGTTCAGCATCAGGAAAAAAACCATGGCATAGAGAGCGGACATGATTCTCAACAGAGGTTCATCACGGACGAGAGTGATCAGGGTCAGACCCGCGGGAGACGATGCCGCCGTTCTTTCCTGCCGATGTGGTCTCTTTCCCACCCTGAGGTACTGGCTTCTCAACGGAATCAGGAGCAGTGCCGCCGATACGTTCAGGAGCGACCACAGGATGAGCAGATTTTCAACGGCGAAAATCCGTATCAGACCCGGAATCGTCAGCGATACTCCTATGGCGCCCAGGGTACCTCCCGCGGCGATCCGAGGAAATTCGCTGCCTGCGCGACGCGAGTCGATCAGATCATTGGCAATGGTCCAGAAAAACATGAAAAATAGAATTTTGGTACCATAGGCGTAGGAAAATAAAGGAATATACAGAAAATCCCAGTGAAGTCCCGCCGCGACTCTCAAAAAGAGCACTATGAACGTATGAACCAGAAGCGCACGCTGCAAAAACTTCCGCCTGTCGGTCCGGTCGATGGAGGAAAAGATCCCGGTGGATAATATGAACAACGCGACCGCATTGACAATGAACATACGGGGTATGAAAGATGGACCGTACCTGGAGAGCAGCAGCGCTTCGGACGTACTGTCGCCTACAATGGCGCCCGCGAAACAGCAGGCAAGCAGGGAAAAAAGAGTGTAGCGGAGCCGCTTCGCCGGATTATGGGATTTCCCGGGACTCATGCTTCAGTGTATCATGATCATACGCCATTGCCAAGAGCGGGTATCGTATCGTTCCTTTGTCCGGATGTTCAAACAGGCATCGCGATCATCATGGAATAGCTCTCGATCTTCCCAGGTCCACCACGTTTCGCTGAACATACGGTACCCAGCCGTTTGACCTCCGCCGTATTCCCGGAGGTCGCATTTCTGCAATTCAAGAAATTTATGTCGCATTTTTGATACTGAAGGCGGGAAGTCAACTGCCGCCGCCATGAGCGGTGGCTTGTTCCATGGAATTATACCACCCTGAAGTGCAGGAGGAACCGTATTTTTGCGGTGTCCTGCCTGGTTTCAATCAAAGACCCGGCAAGGAGCGGGACAAATTTCACGGCTCTTGTTTGTCACTGTCCCCTGATGCGCGTGCACCACGGAAAAATCCACCGTTCCTTGTTCTCCGGAGCACTCCTGAAAATGGTTGTTTAGCGATTAAAGACATTTGTTACCGCCACTTTTTTGCCATGGCATACCAGTTGCATATTTTTCTGGATGAACTGTTGATAAATGTTAGACCACAACAAGCATCATGTATACAGGCGAGCAAGCACTCCGGTACATGGAGGTCCACTATGGCAACGACAACCAATTTACTGAATGTCTTTTCGAAAAGAGAGCGAAATAATCGCCATCATAAAAATCCCGGCGTTCACAACAAAAACATCGAGTTTTCCGAAGATTTTCTTTCCGAACCGATTTTCAGGAGTATGCTTTTCCGTGAATATCGCAGGACGGAACGCACACAGAATCCCTTTATCCTTTTTCTGATAGATATCGCGCGATTGGTCGAAAACGAAGACACGGGTGATCTCAATAGAATACACTCGATCATCAGGGATTCCACCCGTGAAATCGATATCGTCGGCTGGTACGAGCAGGAGAAAAAATTCGGAATCATCTACGCGGATTTTTCGCTGCAGGCATCTCCGATTCTTATCAAGAGACTTATGGACAGGCTTTCGGAATCGCTTGAGCCTGATGTCAGGAACCGGATTCTCACGTCCTATTACCAGTTCCCTCAGTCGAACGAAGGTGAAAACGAAACCGCCAAAGAGCTCCTTTACCTGTCTCCGGCTCAGGCCACCCCTGCCAGACGCATAACTCTGGCGGCAAAGCGAGGGGTCGATTTCTCTCTCGCACTCATCAGCCTGATCGTTCTCTCCCCTTTCTTCGTCATCGTGGCGTTATTGATCAAAGCGACCTCTCCCGGCCCGGTCTTTTTCCGTCAGGAGAGGGTCGGCATGGGGGGGAAAAGGTTCACCATATTTAAATTCAGATCGATGTTCGTGAACAACGACCCCTCGATCCACAAGCAGTTCGTAACCGATCTGATCAACGGAAAGAACGCGGGGCAGGAGTACAACGGCAAAAAGGTGATGAAAATCACCAACGACCCGCGCGTGACAGGAATCGGCAGATTCATCCGTAAAACGAGTATCGACGAACTTCCGCAACTGATCAACGTGCTCAGGGGCGACATGTCGTTTGTGGGTCCGAGGCCTCCCATTCCCTACGAGGTCGAGGCGTACAGTCTCTGGCACAGGAGAAGAGTCATGGATGTCAAGCCTGGCATCACCGGTATCTGGCAGGTGTACGGAAGAAGCATCACCGATTTCGACGGGATGGTGAGAATGGATATCAGCTACATAAAACGTCAGTCGCTTCTGCTCGATCTCAAATTGCTCGTCAAGACTCCCTTTTCGCTCTTTTCGACCAGCGGAGCTTTTTGAGTTCCTGTATTCCAGGCCGGTATCGGCCTCGGGTCAACCACCACCGCCTGTGTAAGGGCACGCCATGCGTGCCCTTATAACCCGTGCGGAAACAGGAAAAACACTGGTGTGGTAAATCCCGCCCCATTCCTGATAATGCTGTAGTGACGCTCAATCTCCTCCAATGCCTTTTTGACCGCCGCATTGCGAGCCGCTGCTGAAAATCCCATAGGGATCACATTGTCCTCTCTTACCGAGGCAGGTAATCGA
>CAZGVZ010000144.1:0-8831 GCA_964529145.1 uncultured Fibrobacteraceae bacterium
GTTGAAAAAAGAGTTCCAGGAGAAAAAACGAAACGAGAAGAAAAGGTAGACAGGAGCAGTTCATGATAAGAGAAGAACTCGTCAATAGAAGTCCGTTCCGCATCCTTGAACGCTCCCTTCATGGTGGTGTCGGAAAAGGAAATATCGGAGTGATCGCGGCCAGAAAAGGAGTGGGAAAAACCGCCTGTCTAGTCCATCTCGCCACTGACCAGCTGTTCCAGAAAAAGTACGTCATCCATGTCTCCTTTTCCCCGCACACGAGTCACATCGTGGCCTGGTATGAGGATATATTCGAGGAGATCGCCCATCGCTACAAGCTCGAGGGGACGATGGACCTCCACGACGATCTAGTACGCCACCGGATCATACTGAACTTCAAACAGGACGGTATCAACGCGCTTCAGGTCCGGAACAGTCTGATATCCATTATAGAAAACGCCCATTTCAACGCCGATCTCATAATCATTGATGGGTACGATTTATCCAAAAGCACACCCGAGGAGTTCGGGAGATTCAAACAACTCGCCGAAGATCTCGGCATCGAGGTCTGGTTCAGCGCCACTCTCCGGCGTGAAGAGCGATCGTCCGATGATAAAGGAATCCCTCTTTCACTCGAGCCTTTCATAGAAAATGTGGCGATACTTATACTTCTGGATCCGAAGGATGACTTCATCCGGCTGACGCTGGTGAAGGATCATGACCTGGACCACAGGGGTGATCTCCATCTCAAACTCGATCCACGCATTCTGCTCATTGCAGACGACCTGGCCTGAGTAATGGGACATTTTTCCTCATCAGCTGCCGTCAGGTTTCACTTTTTCACCGTCCGGTGAGCTTCGCCATCAGAACCCCAAAATACCGCAGGACGGCCGCGGGTGGACCAATTTTTCGGAACCGCGGCACGGTTACACCTGTTTTTGTCCCAAACTTCCTGCTTTTTCCGGCCTGTTCCCATGCATGGACTCTTCGGCCGGTCTGCAGCGGAAAAAAGGATTCATGAAATATGCCTTTAAATTCATTTAATCAAGAATTCATCTGGATAACCAGTCTGTTTTGATGCATAATTTGTATGTGCATTTGATAACACCGACAAACTCTCTTTTGGAATAGCCAGATGATTCGCGGAATTCTCCTGTTTCTCATACTATTTCCGATGTTCCACTCCCCCATTTTTGCCGAAAAACAGGAAGATTCCGCCTCCGCCGGACTGGCCGAGAGAATCCCCTATTCGATTCAACTCCCCAAGCTCCAGGTGATCGAGGGCAATACGGCCGTACGCATTTCAAGGGAAAGCGCCGTCGAGTACGCGGTCATCTCGGATCTGAGCGACATGTCCATGAAGAACGGACGCAACAAATGCGACAAGACGACATATCAGGAAACCGCAGACAAGGCTTACCGTCTTTCTGATTTCGAAGCCCGGCAGCTGAGTATGGTATGTAAAGCCCTTGTCGCCGCGCTCGATGAATTCGAAAAAAACCTGCATCATGAAAAATGGGGTCAGTGCCGTTACCTGGACGCTTACCTTCCGAAATTCCTCCGGGGTTTCTACCTCCTTATCGGAGCTTCCCGCAACAACAGCGCGAAATACCTGAGGGAAACGGCGATTTTCGAGAAAGAATTCGACGTCTCTCTCTATTCTCATCGCACAGATGCGCGTGTCATGCGCTGGAGGGAGACGCCGGACTGCATCATGAAGTTGCGTATCGCCACCAAGGAGTTGATTTACCAGCTCAGGTTCTGGGATCGCCGCGAACTGTCTAACAAGAACAGAAATCCCGAAATTTCCCTGTCGCTCAAGAGTGAGGAGGCGCTCGGTTTGTTTGTCCGGATCTACTTCTGCCTCACCGCGCCCGCATTCTGTTCCCAATCGGAAATCCAACCTTTTCATCGGTGACCAGCGGCCCTTCCGTACGAAAAAAACCGTGATTTCATGCCGTGCGTATGCTATTTTGATGCGGGGAGACGAACCGTTCATCTTCTCTTTGCCGATACTGCCGGATTCTTTTTGTTCATGAAACGTCGGTGAATAGTACGCGAAGGCACCGGGCCCCCGACGGACTTTGACTGAGTGCTATCATGACATTTAATAATACGTCCATATCTCCGGGCTATGATGCCCCGGTATCCGTCCCTGATGAGACTTTCATGGACAGGGAGATATCACGGGCGAAAATGGAGGGGATCTCTCTTTCAGACCGCATCATGTCCTCGCTAGGCATTTGCGAAACGGATGCATGCAGGATCTGTTCCGGATATTTCGCCATGGATTTCATTGCCGACTGTGAAAATACCATCGACGTCGAACTTTTCCGAGAGCTGCCTCCGGAACTTCTCAAGGAGGGCCGCTGCCTTCCTCTCGATATGAATCAGGGCCTGATCCGCATCGCGGTGGCGGATCCTTTCGATCTCGATATCGTACCGCGGATAGAGCAGTCGACCGGCTGCACGGTCGTCTGCAGTCTGACCACTCCTTCGGAACTCGCACGGCTGCAAAAAAAGTATTTCGAAAGCGATACGATCTTCCGTCAATACACAGGTAAAATCGCCAGGGAATACGAGCAGAATCTTCCGGTTGGAGAATCGATGTCGATCGAAGAGATGCGCAAACGGACCGAATCGGAACCGGTAGTCAAGATGGTGATCCTGATCTTCGATGAAGCCATCAAGCTAGGCGCTTCCGATATCCACCTCGAACCGGCGGAGAACCACGCGACCGTACGGTTCAGGATCGACGGTCTGCTGCGGCAGCATACCGAGGTGACGAAATGGATGTTCTCCCCCCTCACCTCACGTATAAAGATTCTCGCGGATCTTGATATCGCAGAAAAGAGGTCTCCCCAGGACGGGCGGATCCGCTATACGTATGAGAATCAGCAGTACGATTTCAGAGTTTCGACCCTCCCCACCCATTTCGGGGAAAAAACAGTCATCAGGATCCTCAAGCACGACCATTCCCTGCTGGACCTCGCCAACATCGGACTTTCCCCTGCCTGTCTGGAAAGCCTCGCGGAGCTCATCGAGAAACCTCAGGGAATGATTTTCGTTACCGGACCCACCGGAAGCGGCAAAAGTTCCACCCTGTTCGCGTGTCTGAACCGGATCTGCCACAAGGCGATCAACATCACCACGATCGAAAATCCCATAGAGTACAAGCTGGAAGGTATCAACCAGGTCCAGATCAATGAAAAGGCCGGGGTCACCTTTTCGTCCGCGCTCCGGTCGATTTTACGGCAGGACCCTGATGTAATCCTCGTTGGAGAGATACGCGATCAGGAAACCGCGCAGATCGCGGTTCAGGCGGCACAGACCGGGCATCTCGTTCTTTCGACTCTGCATACCAACGACGCGGTTTCCGCGATCACCCGGATGCGTGACCTTGGAGTACCCCCTTTTCTCATTGCCTCGTCGATTCTCGCGGTGATTGCACAGCGGCTGGTGCGTATCATTTGTCCTGCATGCAAACAGCCGCTCGAGATGACCGATTCCATCCGTAAAAGATGGAACGCCCTCACCGGAGCCGGCCCTCTGTCGCAGGCTTTCGAAGGTCGCGGTTGCCCGGAGTGCAATCAAACCGGGTTCAAAGGGCGTGTGGGTATTTTCGAACTCGTCGTCATCTCCGACAAACTGCGCGACCTGATAAGCGAGAACTCGTCGGAAACGATGATAAGGCGGGTCCTTCGCGAGAACGGCTTCACCACGATCATTTTGGACGGTATCGAAAAGGTATCCAAGGGAATCACTTCCCCCGACGAGCTGCTGCGTATCGTTCAGGTCGATGATATGCGATGATCACAACATGTATCACGTGAAGTACTGAGGAATGGCGGCTTTACTATGACACGTTATTTTTTTCCGCTTCTCGTCCTGTTCATCACGGCGTACGGGCAACCGTCGATCGCCCCCCCCGCCGACCAGAAGATGTCGATCGACGTGAAAGATACCGATATTCGCGACGTCATCCGGATGATATCCAAGGGATACGATATCAACATTCTCCTCGACCAGGACGTTACGGGAAAAGTGACCCTGCATCTTGTCGACGTCCCCATCATGGAGGGGCTGCGCACCATAGCGGCATCGAACAATCTCGAAGTGGTTCAGGACGGAAGCGTCTATTACATACGAAAGGCGACAGCCGAGAAACGGGCGATGATACGGTACGGCAACGGAAAATTGACGGTGGATGTACAGAATGTGGATGTTCGGGATTTTCTCAAGGAACTCTCCTCCAAGAGCGCGGTGAGCATCGTTCCCGATGCAAAGGTAGAAGGGAATATCTCCGGAAAACTATATCAGGTGAATCTCGACGACGGACTGCGCGCGCTTCTCGAAGGAAACGGATTCACCGTACTCAAGCGCAAGAACATCTATCAGGTCTCGATCTCCGGAGAAAAACAGTCGTCCACCCTCCCGGGCGGTCCGGGCGCTATGCGTTCCCGCGGCAGAGTGTCCTCAAACGACATGTATGTCGATTACACGGACGGCAGGGTTTCAGTAGATGTGGTCAATGGGGATCTCGAAGAGATCATCGGCGCAATAGCGGAACAGAGTGACGCGGAGATCATCACCTACGGCAGCATCAAGACGGAAATCAACGCCAAGCTCAATGATGCTCCGCTCACAGAGGCGCTCGCACTGCTGCTCGGCGGCACTCGCTTTACGTTCGTTCAGAAGGACAATGTCATTCTCATCGGAGACAGGAACACCGCGACCCCGTCGGGTATCGCCCTGTCCAAATCGGAGCTGATCCACCTCAAGCACATCAAGGCGGACAACATTCCCGCGATCCTTCCCAAAGACATTCCGGCGACCAATGTTCGCGTCATAAAAGAACAAAACGCGCTTTTGATCTCCGGCACTTCGGAAGACATCGTATCCGCGATCGAGTTTCTCCGGACCATCGACATCCCCACACCCCAGGTGCGTATCGATGCTGTTATCGTGGAGTTCAAGGAGAATCTCGACAAGGAATTCGCGGTCCGGGGCGGCAGGGACTGGAGGCTGATGGACAGCACCTATTTTCTGACACCGTTTCCGAAAACTCTCCACAGCTCGACTTCCAATCAGCATTTCGAGATAGGGGTAAGCGGATCGTGGTTCAAAAAAGTGATCAGGTCCATGGTGAACAAGAGTTCTCTCGGCCTCCTCGATGACCTCCCGGACGATTTCTTCACGATTCTCCGGTTCCTCGAGACGCAGGACAAGGCGAAGGTACTAGCCCAGCCGTCGATCATGACGCTCAACGGCAACAAGGCTTCCATCGACGTTAGCGAAACCCAGTATTTCAAGGTTGAAACCGGAGTCGGGGAAAGCCATACTTCCCGGTTTCAGCCGATCAAGTTCGGCATACAGCTCGATATCGTACCCTGGATATCGCAAAGTGGACAGATCACCGCGGAGATCACGCCTAATGTCTCGAACTCCGAAAAAACCAACAATGAGGGCTACCCCAACGTCTCGACGAGGTCGGTCAATACGACGGTTCGGCTCAATGACGGACAGACTTTGATCCTTGGTGGACTTGTGAAAAACCAGGAAACGACGTTCCAGTACAAGATCCCGTTTCTTGGAGATCTGCCGCTTCTCGGCCCACTTTTCCGCAACAGTGGAAAAACCCGCAACAAGACGAATCTCATCGTGTTTATCACACCCCATATCATCAAGGGAGACTCGAACGTGGATCTGGAGAAGGAACTGGAAAAATTCGAGATTCATGATATGAATTTTCTCGAGAAATCGATTCATGACGGTGTGAAGAAGCTTCGTTCACGGAAATCGAGACGAAAGGAGCGAAAGGAATCGAGCGATTCTCTGCATCAGAAGCGAAACGAGGAGGACACATCTCACAAGCCTCCCGCGACCGGCGAAACCTTCGATTCCTCCGCGGCGGACTCTGTCGTGGACTCACTTCGGAATTCACCGCCTTCCCGGCCGCCGGTCCGTCTCGCTCCCGGGAATACGCCTGCCGCAGGAACGGTTTCTCAGGACCGGCCCAAATCCCGTTCAGTCACGACTCCGTCGCGGTCTTCCCGCAGACCCCTGCGCCCCTACAGGTCCGGATTACCGACCGCCCAAACCCCCGTACCCGTTCCATCCGAAGTCGAGCCGCCTTCAGTACCGCCGGGCGAAGCTCCGGCGGAGATTGAAGGTCAGAACTCGACAGTGAATGAGGATAAGGAGAACGAGGTCGCACCTCAGGACACGGACTCCGGAAAGGCGCAATGAATTAGTATGCGAAAGCGGTATGGAATCTCGGTAGAGGAGGACGGGACTTTCACATGTGCGGTCATGCAGCGACAGGTCAAGGGACTCTGGAGAATGGCTTCATGGTCCCGCTGGAGCAGCCAGTCGTTCATCCGAAATTTCCTTCTTCTGCACCACCCGGTGAACCTGGTTCTGAAAAGCTTCTGGATTCGAAAGCCTCCACAGGATATTTCAGGGATGGTCGTCATTTCGGAAGCAGTGCCTTTCACCGTATCAACCGATCAGACCGGGTACGATCATTTTACCGGGCTCCTGAAAAACAATCTGGTCGCGGTGTGCCCTGAAGACGCCTTCCTGGTCACACTTCCTTTGGGCATGTCGGAAAACACTCCGGAATCATTCGTCTCCGTTTTCAACGACACCGCTTCGGTCAAATTCGGCGTCGTCATCGGAGGGATACTCAAAGCGACATTCAATGCGCATGTGACCTCGGAAAAGGAGCTGACCGGTTATCTGCGGCGCATCAGGGGATACTGGATGAGTGAATTTTTTCAGGAATCGTTTCCTGAGAGAATGTTCGTCATCAACGGACTTCCGTTTGATATGGAAGAGAGGAAAAACGTCTCGATCGTCGCCTGCGGCAGTGACGACCCATCGGTTGTAAAGGCGATGGGGGGGGCTCTCTGCGGATACGGCGCGGCCGTTCCCCGCTTCCGCAAAGATGAACACGGCGCCCGCCGGAGCATCGCCTTGCGCGCGGGAATAGTTTACGGGGCGGCGGTGCTTGCCGCAGTGGCGTTCCTCTGCACCGGCGCACTATACGGATACAACCTGGGAATGGATGGAAAGATCGCTGACGCGAAGCGCAGATATAATTCCATACTCGACGGCAACAGCGAAATCCGAGACTTGATCGCGGAAGGCGACCGGATTTCCCGAAAGGTGCTCGGAATCAACAAGCACATTGTCAGACCCGCGCTCTGGGGACCTTTTCTTCAGACGATCGGTTCACTGCGACCGGCGGGACTTTATCTGGACCGGCTCGGATCGGAAACTGCGGAAGAAAATTCCGTGCGCATCGCCTTTTCGGGATGGTGTGAAACCGAAACCATCGCGACCGAATTCATCAAAACTCTGAACGGCTCTCCCCTGCTTTCCAATGTGACGCTCTCATCCATCGAGAGTGAAAAAACCAATTCATCGATCTTCAGGTTTAAAGTACTATGCAGACTTTCACCGCAAAAAAAGTGAGGGATGAAGCCCCTCTCCTGTTCATTACCAGCGTTTCGCTTCTGGTAACGATAGTGATGGTCCGTTATGGGCTGATTCCTCAATTTCGTTCTCTGGCGACTCGCGAAAAGGAACTGGCCCATTTCGGGGCGCAAATATCGTCCGAAAGCGGCTATGCCCTCATCAAGAAAGAGATTCGCGAAAAACAGGAGATTCTTGAAAAGAAACTTTCGAATCTCGAAGAGCGCGAAACCATTACCGCGGATCCCGGCTCGTACCTTGAAACTCTCATTTCTGTCGCGCGTAAAGCGGATATCCGTTTCGTACGCGTACAGCCCCAGGAGGAGTCCCGGAAGGAGGATGTCGTCCTCTATCCGGTGCTTCTAGAGCTCACGACCACCTACCACGAACTCGGACACTTTGTCGCCGCGCTTGAAAAACTGCCGCACCTGTTCCGGATCGACCGTTGCGGGCTGGAGTCGAATCCCGAAGGAAAATGCGATGTCAGACTGCTGGTTACCTGCCTGATTCCCCGGGAGTCGAAATGATCGACCGGCGGACCGAGTCTCTACTTCTTCTGGCCTCGTTACTGTTTCTGGTTGTGACGTTTTTTATCGGAAGCGAGATTCCCTCCGAATTTTCCATTCTTGGGAGACCTGTCGGCCAGGTCGAGGATTCGACCGCCGCATCGCGTCTGAAGCTGATCAATTCCGCACTCGGAGAGGGACCCCGGGTCGATTTTTTCGAATATACCGGCGGATTCGAGAATCCGTTCAGAAACATCCGCCAGGCCCGGAGATCGACCGGACCGGCCGACACCTCGGCTCAGTCACCACGCGAAAAGCTCTCACTCAAAGGAATCCTGATAAAGGAAAAACCCCTCGCGATTCTCGAGGACGGCATGGGTGAAACCTATATACGCGGCATAGGAGAAAAGGCGTTGGAACAGACCATAACCGCCATTTCGGACAACAGCGTGACCTTGCGTGACCGCAGGGGTATCTATGAACTCACGGTCGAAGAAAATTGATTCCTCCGGAATGTTACTGAAGCACCCGAGCGGCTCAGCTCTGACGGTTGTCATCTTTTTCGCTTCGTTCGCGATGATTTCCGTGATGACTTATGTAATGCATCAGATCATGCACATGAAACCCTCCTTTTCCGTTTCGTCGAACCTTCAGGCGCTTTTCAACGCCCGGTCCGGAGTCTACCGGGCGCTTTATCAACTGGTGGATTCGGTTTCGGTCGACACTCTTCCGACCATTTCTCCCCTCGACTCCGCTTTCGGTTCGTCTTTGTTCGGGGATCTCCCCGATACCGTGGCACCGCCGCCAGAGAAACCCCAGATGGACGGCACACCCATCGTCTACCAGCTCTTTCCGGAGGATTCCCTC
>CAZGVZ010000145.1:0-5695 GCA_964529145.1 uncultured Fibrobacteraceae bacterium
TTCTTTATTTTATAGGTCGCTTCCCGTATCCCGCTCACCCAGAAAAGGGCGCCGAAATTGTTGAAACTCACCGAGAGTGTTCCATGATCATCGTACAGGATTCCCCCAAGATCTATACCGAAGCCGTGCCCCGAAGCCGGAAGACCGTTTTCGAAAGGATTCGACGGATTCCAGGGACCTGAAAATCCCATACCGGCGGTCCGGAACGTGACTTCCCCGTCCACATCGAACGAGTTCTCCTCGTCGTCGTAGCGGACACTTCCTTTCTTGGCCGTCGCCTCGAGCACCGAATGGCCCATAACGTACTTGATGCCTACGCCACCCGCTCCATTCCTCATCCGAAAGAACTCGTTCAGAGCCGGAATGGTGACCGGCAGACCGAAACTCACGGTAAAATCGGTCGCCCAGACCGCTTCCTGGCGGAATTCTCCAAAATCCAGGGTATTTCCAGGCAGAAGCCCCTTATCGCGTGAAAAAATCATCATGAAAGGTCCTTCGGGGAGCTTCATCTCCTCGTCGAAACGGGTCGTGACGTCGAAGGCGAGGCGGTTCCACGCGAAATTGAGCAGCGACGATTTCACTCCCGTATATATCGTGACTCCTCCCTCGAACTCCTCGGTCAGCCTGTCGGAGACTTCACCGGGGCTCAGATCCTCCAGATCGAAACTGTTCCTCAGAATCTTCGATATCAGTGCGGAGGCCTCCCTGAGGCTGTCGGTCCAGTACCGGTTGAAAGGCGAGAGCGCGAGCTTGTCGCTCCACACGCCGACACCCGTCATCGTCAGTGGAAATGTCAGTCCTATCCGCGGAGTTCTTTCCGCTCCGAGCAGCGCCGGGTTATGGAGGGCGGCTTCAAAATTGCGGCCGCCCGCGTTACGGGTCAGTGTGTTGCCGTTGTTAAGGGGGTTGTGGTCGACTCCGGCATGCAGGCAGATGCATCCGGAAAAAATGGCCAAAATGAATTTCATCGTCGTTTTCATCGTGTAGCAGCCCTCATTTCCAGATCAGCAGGGAATCGGTGTTGTTTTCTCCGTTTACCTTGATTCGTGCCTTCAAGTCAAGGTAATCGGAGTTGAGAAGAGCGTCCCGGTCCTGTTCCCTGAACCTGATGCACCATCTGAGGTTCAGGGAATCCGCTGCCATGAGCGTTTCGACCTGGCTGTCGTCGAGCACGACTGTGTCTCGATGCTCCTGTGTCGTGTCGCGGCCGGGTATACTGACGCCCGACGCTCCGAAAAGATTGACGTATCCGCGGTCCGCCGCTTCCTCCGGGTCGGCCAGAAGCGAACTCAATTCGTTCATGCTCAGCGAATCCAGGGCGTCCATGAGCTGGTCTGGCGCCGCAAGGGCCAGAAGCGATACGTTGATATTGGAGTTGTTCCTCATCCGTGTTTCCAGTGTTCCCGTCCGTCGGCTCATTTTCCTGAAATAGCGCAGGGCGGGATCGAGTTCGAACCTCCTGCCCCCCAATCCCATGTTGACCATTCTCACTATCGTCCAGTCGGCCTTGGCGTTAAGCCGGATTCCCGTTTCTACCCCGACCGTCATTTTCCCGATGATCGTTGGCTCCATCCAGTCCGGGTCATTGACGATCCGCACATAGGAACCTTCGGGAATGCTCGTTTTCACGATTACCGCGATCGTATCGGAGAACATGTTCGCCACCCTGGTGACATCGATCCTCCTGCGGTAGAGGGAATCGTTGGAGAGAGTGGTGAGATCGGTACTCAGCGAATCTCGAACGTCTGGAAATCCGGGAGCGATTGCGACGAACCGGATTCGCATCGTGTCGATAAAAGAGCCCTCGTTGACCCGGGGGGTCAGTTCGAGATCGGCCCACACCTCTTCCAGTCGCATGCGGCCGCGCAGCGAATCGCGGGGCGTGTCTTTCCACGGAAGATTGACTGCGGTCTTCTGGGTATCCGCCTCGTACGCCATCTCTTCGACGCAGGTTCCCGCCATCTCCTTGAACCTGAAGGAGGTCGTTTTTATGGTGAACAGCAGCGAATCGTCCGCCGACAGGGTGACCATGGCTCCTTTGGGATCGGTCGAAACCGTGTATTTGACGTTGGTGACGCTTATCCTGTTCTCTTCGTCCCATTCCGGAAAGAGCCGGCTGTTCGAGAGGATCACTTTCTGCAGCGTCGCCTCGGTCCTTGGGCCCGCTGCGACCTGGACACCGGGGATTCCGCCGTTGAAATGGGCGCTGTCTTCGTTTGTCGCGATCGTCGAGAGATCGCCGACCCGCTCCACTCCATACTGTCTGCAGTACGTCGACTCCCAGATATGATCGTGGATGCATTCCAGGTTGAAACCCACCCCCGTATGATTGGTGATGGTGTAGATGAAATTACCGTCACCTATATCGATGTAATCGACCCTGATGGTGTCGGTAAGGTCGTAGCGATTGACGTACACACGCCGGAAATCGATCAGGTCGTCGCTGACTGTAACACGGTTGGCCTTCAATCCATTGACCGACGTCTGCCCGGTAATGATTTTCGCGCTGTTTTCCGGATTGATTCCAGCCACGTTGAGAGTGAGCCTGTTGCCGATCGAGTCGCCCTTGAGGTCGAACTCGAGGACCTCGGTGGCGCCTCCGGCGAACGACGGAACCGACGTGGAACCGATGCCATCGAGGGTGAACACGAGATCCGTAAGCGGGTCGGAGGAGGTGTTGGTGAACTCCATCCGGAGTATATTGTCCGTGGTGTCGTCAAAAACGATGCTGTTCACCTTTTCCAAAGGAATGGATACCGGTACCGAGAAGGAACCCGCGACCGCGGGAACCGGTATAGTCATGTCCTGGACCGGGGCGCCGGAAACCGGAATCACTCCGATGGTGACATGATAATCCATGTCCAGAAACGCTTCCTCCGAATGCATGTAACTTGTCGAATCCCGGCTTTCGGCCGAAAACGTGATGGTGTCTGCAGTGACGACCTCCAGCTCATCGAATTTAAAAAGATTCGGGAGTTCCTCGCCCAGATGGAACTGCTCGTTGCAGATCGGGACCGATACGTTCGATTCCCACTCAAGTGGCGGTTCGTCGACCGGATTGGCGCATTGCATGAAAAAACCTGCAATTCCAACCGACAAACCTCCGATAATCGCGACACTCTTCCTTTTTCTCACGGGCCACTCCTTCCCTCGACGTGCAGTTACCCGGGCCGGGACAGATTTTTCAGTAAATATATATTAACAATCCTGCCGTTCAAATTGTAGCTTCGGGCTCTACCCGGCGGTAAAGGCCTCATGTATGAATCCCATCGAGGCGCTGCGGTATGAATGATTAAATGAGAACAGCACGAAGCCGTTTCTCACGGAACGCGCGGTCAGGTGAACGCAAGCCGCCGTGATCCGTGACAGGATTTCGCCCCCCCGTGGAGAGCGCGGCACTTCCAGTTCCCGGGAAATGCATTTCCAGAATCCGCGAACAGCTCTTTTTTGACGCATTTTTTCCGGAGTATCCACTGTTTCGCGCCGCAGCTTCATCCATAATCGGACGATTAATTTGCGATGAGATGCGCAGCGGCAGCGAGCAGAACGGGTTTGTGGGCGCGAAGGGCATATCGATAAGGTGATACGCCCAAGCGACTACGATCCCGTTATGCCGCTGTCCGCGAAGCAGATCGCGTAAAGGGATCGTCCGATTTAAGATTCAATATAGCACCGCAGTTATGATTCTGTCAAATCATTCGATGGCATGATGTCTGCAGTGGCACGCCGTGGCGTGCCCCTGCAACAAAACCGACTATTTGAAAGTACCTTGATATATTTTTCACGATCGACGCGATATGGCACAGGCCCGGTGGGAGATGCCCGTTTTTCACCGCCGCCTGCAGCGTAAAACGGAGATTCCGGAGATACCTGAAATCATTTCCCTTCATCCCGGGCGGCACTGCAGCATCATGAAACAAAAAAAATCCACACACCCGTCCCTTTCCTCCACGGCAACATCGCCGGAGGAAGCCTCTTCAAAGCCTTCTTTCGAATCGGCTGTCACAGAACTCGAAAACATCGTCCGGCAGCTCGAGTGCGACGATCTGACCCTCGACAGCGCGCTTTCGAATTTCGAACGGGGCGTGGCGCTCATGCGGGTGTGCGACAGTCATTTGAACCATGCACGCGGCAGGATCACCGAACTGTTCAAGGGAGAAAACGGAGCATTCATCGAGAAAATTCTCGGCATGTCGCTGGAATCGTTCCTCAATGAAGATGACGATCATGAATGACCTGAAGAGCTATATGAAAACGGTCGCCGAAGCGACTGAAAAGAAACTCGATGAACTGCTCCCCCGCGACTCCGATTACCCGGGTTCGATCCATCGGCTGATGCGCTACAGCCTCTTTGCCGGGGGGAAAAGAATCAGACCCACGCTGCTTTTGGCGGCTTACGAAGCTTGCGGCGGAAATTTCGGGGACCGCCCGGCTCTTGAAGCCGCGGCAGCGCTTGAGATGTTCCACACTTTTTCACTGATTCACGATGATCTTCCATGCATGGATGACGACGACTTCAGAAGAGGCAGGCCCACTGCGCACAAAGCATTCAACGAGGCACTCGCGGTACTCGGCGGAGATGCGCTCTGCATCGCCGGCTTCGAGGTGCTTTCCCGCACCGGTAATATCACTCTTATAAGCGAGATCGCCTCGGCCCTCGGTACCAATGGCATGCTTGGAGGTCAGGTGGTCGATATCGAATCCGAAGGAATGACGGTGGACCGGTCAACAGTGGAGTATATCCACAGGTCGAAAACCGCGGCGCTGATCCGCTGTTCTGTGCGCATGGGCGCACTTCTTGCCAAAGCCTCCCCCGAAGTGCTTGAAAAATTAACCGTTTTCGGTAATCTCACGGGTCTGGCCTTTCAGGTGGTCGACGATATTCTGGACGAGGAGAGCACCACCGAGCAGCTCGGTAAAGACGCGGGCAGCGACAGGGAACGGGGAAAGGCGACCTTTCCGTCAGTGTGCGGAATGGCGGAATCGAAGCGATACGCCCGTGAGCTGGTTGAAAACGCCTGGAAAGAGATCGCCTTTCTCGGCAAAAAGGGCGAGATTCTCCATGCCCTCGCCGAATTCATCATCACCCGCATTTCGTGAGATCCGGCAGTTCCTGATTCGATCCGGTTCCGTCGAAAAAAGTGGTCTTCCGGCGCTTCCACATAGTATATTGGATGACTTTACAACCGCTGTAACCGTAACATGCGAAATTAAACGAGGGCGCGCGGCATTCTTCACCGCAGCTTACATTCATGAATCAAGGGGTTCGGGCAGTTACATGTTTTCATGTTACCTGCTGCCCGGACAGTATGTGTGCATATGATCGCAACTTTTCGAATCTGCCTGTTAGGGGCATGCTTTTCAGTCTGCGGCGCCCAACCCGATACCGCAGTCCGTGTCCGTTCTCTCGAAAAAATCCTGGCCATCGCCGCGGTCAACGCTCCTGAACTGGAGATTATCGGGAAGGAAATATCGGCCGCAAAGGCTGAAGTGCAAATGTACCGCGCCAACGCGATGCCGAATGTTTCGATCGGAAGCGGAGCCTCCTACGTATCGCAATCTCAAGCCGTTCAGAAGCTTCAGCAGCAGTTGCTCTTTTCCACTTTTTCCTCCCCCTCGGACCAGTCCGCCGATCCGGATGCGGGCGATGTCTCTTTCAGTTATCCCGACCGTATCAACGGGTACAGTTTCGACT
>CAZGVZ010000145.1:5705-7171 GCA_964529145.1 uncultured Fibrobacteraceae bacterium
TCACGTTCGGGAAAATAAGGAGTGCGATCCGGCTGGCACGCATTCGGGATTGCACACTCAAGGAAACGCGTCGAATGAGGGAGGACCTGTTCTACCTCCGGGTGATCCAGGAATTTTCGGATGCCTTTCTCGCCCAGCAGGACGTGGCGATAAACCGCGCGGCTCTCGACAGGTCTCTGCAACTGCAGACCAGGGTTTCCACAGAGTTCGAAGGGGGGCGTGCGAACCGCCGGGAACTTCTGAGAATTCAGTCCCTGGTTCAGGGCGACAGGGCACAGCTTATCGCTGCCGAGGGTGCGGCATGCATATCGGCGAGGCGGCTCATCGAAACCGTGAATCCCGACGATGCCGGCGAGACACGTTTCGAGATCGACAGGGAAGGCGCACTCTCTGTGCCGCCCCCTGAAACCGGTCCGGGGAATATCCGGCTCTCGCTCAAAAGAAACGAAGCGGCGATGTACAAGGAACAGATTCGCTTCCTGAGAGCGGGTTTTTTCCCCTCGGTCGACTTCATCGCATCGATCAACAATCAGTTCATGACCATCGATACGGGCGGGCTGGCCGAGCAGTTCATCCCACGGGGCGTTCCCGACCGGGATGCCGTGATCGGCAATCTTGCCCGGCAGTTCGACGACGCGAATCCTAAACCGGGCAAATATTTCGATCCCGATTTTTTCAACTATACAGTCGGACTGCAGTTGTCCTGGACCATCTTCAACGGCTTTCGAACGCGCGCCCAGTACCGTCAAACGAAACATCTCGCCGAGAAGTCGCTTCTCGAGCTCGAAGTAATGGATCGTGAACAGGATCTCGCGGTCGAAGAGGCCCGCATCCTGCTGAAAACAGCGGACAGTACGATAGCGTCGGTCACCACACAACTCAAAGCCGCCCGCATGGCACTGTCGCAAACCGAAAAGGACTACGCGGACGGTTTCTCGGATTTCAGCACACTTCTGGATACCGATAAGGAATACCGCGACGCCGTTCGCGCACTCAACGGATTAACCATCCAGCGGCTGCTCGCGCTTACACAGTTGCGCATCGCCCTGGGACTTCCGGTGTATGGAGATACCCGATGAATCGCACTTTACTTTTCAGCCCAGCTCTCGCCTTGCTTGTCACCGCAGCCGGATGTTCACGCGCCGGGAGCGAGGAGGACGCGAATGCTTCCGGACCCGATACGGTTTCGGTGGTCGTCCAGACGATGCATCCAGATACCTTTACCGAATACGGAGCGTATTACGGTTTTCTCGCCCCTCTCAATGAAGCGAAGCTCATCTGTTACAATGGAGGAAGGGTCGAGGCCTTGCGCGTACACGAAGGCGACCAGGTGAAAGTGGGGACCTCGCTCGCGGCGGTCGATTCCGCGAAAGCGATCACCCTGCTCGAAACCGCGCGGCTGCAGGAAAGAATCGCGCTCAAGAATTACGAACAGACGAAGAAACATCTCGCCGAAGGCAACGCCT
>CAZGVZ010000145.1:7181-8802 GCA_964529145.1 uncultured Fibrobacteraceae bacterium
AGGCGCACCTGACGTGGCTCGGGGCGAAAAACAATACCATCGAGGCGGATAGGAACTACAGGGGTGCGCTGGCCATCACCCCGCTCTCCGGTACGGTCACCTACCGGTCGATCAACCTCCACCAGGAACTGCCCCCGGGAGCTCCCACTTTCACGGTGTCGCAGATGTCTACAATGAAGGTGATCGTCACGATCACCGAGACCGACGCGGTAAGGCTGCGTTCGGGGGGCAAGGCGGAAATCTCCACCCCCCTCTTCCCTGACAGCACCTTTACGGGAACCATCGCGACGATCGCCCGCGAAGCGGAACAGGTGGCGAAGACGTTCCGTACGGAAATCCGGTTCGCCAATCCGGGAGGTGTGCTCAGATCGGGTATAACCGCCAAGGTGAGAATAGTGCTCCAGCGGCACACGGACGCGCTTTTCGTCCCCTCGGAGGTGATCCGAAGCGACGGCGTCCAGTATTCGGTGACGGTGGTAAGCGCCGACACAACGGCGCAGCGCCGGATCGTGATTCCAGGTCCGCAATCCGAAACCAAAACGATGATCACCTCCGGGCTCCACGCCGGAGATCGTGTGGTCGTATCGGGATACCAGCTCGCGACCGAAGGGGTGCGTGTCCGAATCGCCGGACAATAGACACGGAAACGGAAGACCATGATCAAACTACTTGTCAACAAACCGTCGGTCGTCTTCACCGCGTCGCTTCTCGTGATCATAATGGGAGTGATCTCCTATACACGGCTGCCCCGCGAATCGTCTCCCGAAATCAAACAACCCTACATTTTCGTGACCACGATGTATCCGGGAGTTTCCGCGCTGGACATCGAGAATCTCGTGACGCGCGTCATCGAGGATGAAATCGACGGAGTCGAAGGTATCATAGAGCTGACTTCGTCATCCCAGCAGAGTCTCTCTTTCATTTTCACGAAGTTCGCCTCCAATGTCACTGTGGAGGAAGCGCTGCGCAAGATCAAGGAAAGGGTCGACCGTGCCAGACCGCAGCTCCCGGGTGACGCCGAAGAGCCCACTGTTCAGGAACTCAGTTCATCGAGCTGGCCTATCCTTTATGTTTCGCTCTCCCACCCCGACGGGCTTTCCGCAATCGACAAAGCCGCCGAGGAGCTGGAGGACGAACTGCGCAGAGTCAGAGGAGTGCTCGATGTCGAGATCGCCGGTAATCTCGAGAAGGAGGTCGCTGTAGAACTGGATCCCATCAAACTGGACCACTACGGCCTTTCGGTGCAGGATGTCGTCACTTCGATCCAGCTCGCCAATATCGCCATTCCGGGGGGCGTGCTCAAGAACCGGTCACGCAACTACTCCATTTCGATCAATTCCGAAATACGGGACCCGCGCAACTTCGAGGATATCGTTGTGAAATCTGGTCCGGTGAAAGTCCCGCTGCGGGAACTCGGGTCTGTGGCTTTCAAGTTCGCCGAGCAGAAAACCTATTCCCGCTTCAACGGGAATCCGGCGATCACGCTCAGTCTGACCAAAAGAAGCAGGGAGAACATCGTCCGCATGGTCGACGACGCCCGCACGCTTATCGCCGAACGGGAGCGGCAGGGACGTTTTCCCAAGGGCACGACGATCGCCTACTCGTACGATGAATCCAAATA
>CAZGVZ010000146.1:0-8798 GCA_964529145.1 uncultured Fibrobacteraceae bacterium
CCGGACCGTCATCGACGATTTCGATCCTGCAATACCTGTCCGAATCGTGGGCGGCTACCTTGGAGATCGTAACGGATGAGCCTCCTGGGCAAAAGTCGATACAATTCGAGATGATATTGACGAAAACCTGCTCGAGCTTGCCCGCATTGCTTTGAATGATCATATCCGAATCGATCGTGTTCACAATGCGAATTTTACTCCTCGTAGCGCGCGCATGTGTGAGTTTCAGCGCATCCTCCACACAGTGCCGCAGATTGACACTGACCACCGATTCCACTTCACCACCCCGGGCGAATTTCGAAAGGTTCTCGACGATATCCCTGCACCTGAGCGCTTCAATATTGATTATTTCAAGGTACTCCTCCAGGTCGCCCTGCTCTATGGGCTCCCGGTTGCGGATCCTCCCCAGCAAGGCGCTGGAAAAACCGAGGACCGCTGTGAGGGGATTGTTTATCTCGTGGGCTACCCCGGAAGCCAGTGTTCCTATCGAAGCCAGTCTGGCCGAACGATATAGCTGCTGTCTGGCTATTTTCTGATCCTCCTGCAGCCTGACCTGTTCCGTGACATCTTCCATCGCGATCACGATGCTCCGGTCATCCTCGTCCTCGCCGGTATAGACCGCTTTGAAACTGAGCTGTAAAGGGATGTCATCCCTTCCCCTGATCAGGGGAATGATGCGCTGATTGATTGCGGGCAAATCCGATATGGAAAATGAATTGATGAAGCTCTCGACAAGCGGCCGATCCTGGTCATGGAACAGCGAGAAAAAACTCCTGCCGACCACATCGTCACGGGAGACTTTGAAGGTCTCCCGGAAAAAGCGGTTGCAGTCGGTGATCGTGCGATCGGTATTGATTGAAATGTACAGGTGTGGGAAATTTTCGTACAGGCATTCGTAACGCGCTTTAGAGATGAATAGTTCCTTATGGAGCCGCCTGATACGGAGCAGGGACCTTATTCGCGCAAGCAGTTCCTCGGGGGAAAACGGCTTGGTGAGATAATCGTCGGCGAACCTCAACCCCCCCACCTTGTCCTCATCGGAATCGAGTGCCGTAACGAGAATTATCGGCAGGAAGTCTTCGCCGGCAATCTGTTTGATCTGTTGTGCAACTGCAATCCCGTTCATTCCCGGCATGATGACGTCCAGCAGAGCCAGATCGATGCTTCCTTTGCAGGCCTCCTCGATCGCGTGCTGCCCGCAGTCGACCACACGTGCTTTATAACCCGCTTCCTCCACCAGCATCTTTATGTACTCGGAAGTATCCTCGTTGTCATCTACGATCAGCAGAGTTTCAGTCCGATTGCCGTGTAGATTTTTCGCACTACCCATACAGTTTTTCCTTGAGCGCTCTCAACGCCTTTCCCCTGTGACTTATTTCATGCTTTTCCTCTGTCGTCAGTTCCGCGAACGTCCTGTCGAATCCGTCGGGAATGAAGAGCGGATCATATCCGAACCCTCCGCTTCCCCGCGGGGTTTCGACGATCTTTCCTTCACAGAATCCCTCAGCGATCAGTGTTGTGAACGAGTCGATTCTCAGCACCACCGCACACACGAACCGCGCAGTGCGCGACTTTTCGGGAATCCCCCTCAGTGATTCAAGCAGTTTCATGTTGTTCGCGGCGGTGTCTCCCTGTTTTCCTGCATACCTGGCGCTCCTTACGCCTGGTGCGCCGCCGAGAATATCGACTACGAGACCGCTGTCGTCCGCAAGGGTGCTGATCGACATATGATGATACACGAAATCCGCTTTGATGGACGCGTTTTCGGTGAATGTCGACCCATTTTCCTCGATGACGGGCGCCTCCCTCCAGAAATGGCTCATCGGGAGCAGTTCGATGCGCATGTCATCGAATATTTCCCTGATCTCTTCCATCTTGTCAAGATTTCCGGTGGCGACCACGATTCTTTCCGGATATCGCATACTGCCGGCCCTGTGTTCAAAATCAGGAAACAACGATATTCACCAGTCTGCCCGGCACCACGACCACCTTCCTGATCGTCTTACCCTGCAGATGGACCTGTATCTTGTCGAATTCCAGTGCTTTGCGTTCGAGCTCCGCCCGCGATGAGTCCGGAGACGCTTTGAATGTCCCGCGCAGTTTTCCATTGACTTGTACAACAATGGCGACCTCCTCCATCTCAAGCGCACCGGGATCGGGTTCGGGTAAAGGATGACCGAATATCGAATCGGTGTTCCCCAGACGTTCCCATAGCTCTTCCGCGATATGCGGTACGATCGGGGCGGCGAGCAGGAGCAGGGATTCGCATGCTTCACGCAGCACAGGGGGAAGGGCGGTCGTCTTGAATTTCCGGATTGTACTGGTCAGTTCGATGATTCTCGCGATCGCCGTGTTGAACTGCCAATTTGTCTCTATCCCCTGCGACGCCCGGGTAATCGCCGAATGGGTTGCGAAACGCAGCTCCCGATCCACCGAAGGGAGCGCCGGGGGGATCGTAACGGCGCTTCCTGAACAACGCGGAACAGCTTCAAGGACAGTTTCCCACAACCGGTTGAGAAACCTGTAGGAGCCCTGAGCTCCCTCTTCACTCCACAGTTGGTCCCGGTCGGGGGGGTTGTCCGCAAGAACGGAGAAACGCAGTGTGTCCGCGCCATATGTCTCGATGATCCGCTCGGGACTCACGACATTGAGCTTGGTTTTGCTCATCTTGGTGACTTCGCTTGTCACTATCTCCCCACAAATGGCACACCGTCCTTCTCTTACTTTCTCTTCCGGGAGCCACTTGTCCCGTTCACAGTAATAAGCGGTCTTGCAGATCATCCCCTGGCAGAACAATTTCTTTACCGGCTCTTCAAACGGAATCAGCCCGAGATCCTTCAGCACCATCGTGAAGAAACGAGTATAGATCAGGTGCATGGTCGCGTGCTCGATACCACCGATATAGATATCGACCGGACACCAGTAATCCAGGTCGTACCGGTTGAACGGAACTCGGGTTTCTCGCGCAGAGGGATAACGCAGATAATACCACGATGAATCCACGAACGTGTCCATCGTATCCGGGTCCCGCGTCGCCGGACCTCCACATTTGGGGCATTCGGTATTCATGAACGAAGGGCATTCCTTGAGTGGACTGTCGCCAGTCGGCTTGAAAGAAACGTTACGGGGAAGCAATACCGGCAGCTTGTCTTCCGGTACCGGAACCTCGCCGCAATTACGGCAGTATACGATGGGAATCGGAGCTCCCCAGTAGCGTTGACGGGAAAGCAGCCAGTCACGAAGACGGTACGTCACCTTTCTTTTTCCGAAGCCCTTCTTTTCAAGAAATATGATGATGTCGTTCATCGCTTCGCGATTGTTCCTTCCGGAGAAAGGACCGGAGTCCGTCATGAGACCGTCATCGACGTATGCGGATTGCATTTTTGCCGGATCCGGCGTAACCTTATCCGACGGATTGATGACGCTCTTGACCGGGATACCATATTTCCGGGCGAACTCGAAATCACGCTGATCGTGAGCAGGGACCGCCATGACGACACCTGTGCCGTAACTGATGACTACAAAATTGGCGATGTATACAGGAACCCGATCGCCATTGACCGGATTGATCGCATAATGCCCGGTAAACACGCCTTCCTTCTCGCGATTCAGGATTTCGAGATCCGACGTGCCGAGGGTGCGCATCTTCTGCACAGCTTCGAGAAGCCTGCCGGAATCCGGATGTTTTTCCATCAACGACTCGACCATCGGGTGCTGGGGCGCCATCGAAAGGAAAGTCACGCCCCAGAGGGTGTCCGGGCGGGTCGTGAATACCTCGAGCTTCACTCCGTTTTCCAGCATGAATTCGACGGTGGCGCCCTCGGACCGTCCGATCCACTCCTTCTGCATTTTAAGAACCCGGTCCGGCCATGCGGTGAGCTGCCCGTGGTTTTCCAGCAGCCGCTCGGCGTAATTGCTCATCAGGAAAAACCACTGTTCAAGGTCGCGTTGCACCACCTGGGTACCGCACCGTTCGCAACGGCCGTCATGCACCTGTTCATTGGCAAGTACCGTCTTGTCGTTGGGACACCAGTTGACCGGGGCCTGCTTCTTCCGGGCCAGTCCCGCTTTATAGAACTGCAGAAAAAGCCATTGAGTCCAGCGATAATACTCCTCGTGCGAGGTCGCGATTTCCCGCCTCCAGTCGAATCCCCATCCGGCACGCTTCATCTGGGAACGCATTCTGTCGATGTTAATGGTGATGTTTTCGGCAGGATGCACCCCCTCCCGTATCGCGGCGTTCTCGGCGGGTAAACCGAATGAATCCCATCCTATAGGCGAAAGGACATGGAATCCCTGCATGATCGACCGGCGCACGACGACATCGCTGATTGTGTAATTCATCACGTGTCCCATATGTAACGCCCCTGAAGGATAGGGAAACATTGCGAGCACGTATTTTTTCGGTTTGGATGTGTCGGTCTTCACTGAAAACAGTTCTTCCGTCTCCCAGCGACGCTGCCATTTCGGCTCGATCTCCGAAGGATTATACTTTGTCACAATTCACTCCATGGTGTTAAGTTGGCTGCCGATCCCGCTCATCCCAGAATCCTCTGGAAATACTCGATCGTCCTTCTCAATCCGTTCTCCAGGTCGACCGAAGGTGTCCAGTCCAGCACACGCCCGGCAAGCTCGATATCGGGCTGCCGCTGCCGCGGATCATCGGAGGGCAATGGACGATAGACTATTTTCGAAGAACTGCCGGTGATGGAGATAACCGCTTCGGCCAGTTCCCTGATGGTGAACTCCACGGGGTTGCCGATATTGACCGGGCCTGTACAACCCTCGACGTCCATCAGCAGTTTCAGGCCTTCTATGCAATCATCGACATAACAGAAGGAACGAGTCTGGGATCCATCCCCGAACAACGTCAAGTCTTCTCCTTTGAGCGCCTGGACGATGAAATTGGATACGACCCTTCCGTCGTCGAAGCGCATACGCGGGCCGTAGGTATTGAAGATGCGGGCTACACGGATCTCGACTCTGTTCATGCGGTGGTAATCGAAAAACAGGGTTTCCGCCACACGCTTCCCCTCGTCGTAACAGGAACGAAGACCGATCGGATTGACGTTTCCCCAATAGCTTTCGGGCTGAGGGTGAACCGAGGGATCACCGTACACTTCAGAAGTTGATGCCTGCAGCACCCGTGCCTTTACCCTCTTTGCGAGCCCGAGAACATTTATTGCGCCGAGTACGCTGGTTTTTATCGTTTTTACCGCATTGTACTGGTAATGAACCGGTGACGCGGGACACGCGAGGTTGAAAATACGGTCCACCTCGATAAAAAACGGCAGAATCACGTCATGGCGCATCACTTCGAACCGCTTGTTGTCGAGCAGATGGCTGATATTATCCCTCGCGCCGGTGAAAAAATTATCCATACAAATCACATCGTGTCCCTCCGCCAGCAGACGCTCACAAAGATGGGAACCGAGGAATCCGGCGCCTCCGGTGACAAGAACGCTCATTCGACGCATACGTAAACCTTTAGACTGAGGTGATATGCACTTCTTCCATCAGATGCCAGACCGAATCGTCACTGATATTTCCGGTTCCGTTCAGCATCGCCTTTGCCGTTCCGCACGCCACAGCCATCCGGCAGGTCTCGGAAAAGGAAAATTTTCGCTTCATCGCCACTATAGTACCCGCCAGCAGCGCGTCACCGCACCCTACCGTATTTCGAACCGCGACTTGCGGTGCGCTGCAGAGAAGACAATCGTTTGCATGGAGCGCGATCATTCCATCCGCACCGAGCGAGATGAATATGTAGGAAATTCCCATATCCAGAAGCCGTTTTCCCTTGAGCGCGATATGATGCACTCCCCTGATCTGTTCTCCGAAAAACTCCTCCAATTCATCAAGATTCGGTTTTAAAATGTAAGGCCTCGAACGGACTCCCTGCCTGAAAGCGCCGCCCCTGGAATCGAGCACTGCTTTCACCCCTGCCTCTTTTCCTGCGCAGATCAGCGCGGCGTATGTCTCTTCCGGGAAACCCCGGGGCAGACTTCCCGAAAAACACCAGAAATCTCCGGGCTTCATCTGCTGGGCCGCGAATGCGATATATTCATGCTGTATCCTGGACGGCACCTTCGAAGAAGCGGCCGTAAAGTGAGTGTCAACTCCGCATTTATCGTCGAGCAATGTGACATTGATCCGCATACTTCCCGGCACCGCAAAAAAACGGTGCGATATTCCGTTCTCCCTGAGAGCCGCGACGACCCTGCGGCTGTCGTATTCCGGAAGAAGGCCGGTCACCGTCACATCCTCGCCCAGGGCATGGATCGTGCGGGCCACATTGAGTCCCTTTCCCGCGGGAATCTGGGTGCATGGACAGTCCAGATACGTATTTCCGTTGCACAATCCGTCGATTTTGTAAATTACGTCCAGTGAAGGATTCAACGTGTTGCACCAGATCACGAAAAGACTCCCGCTCCGGTTATATATTGACATAGTAGTTTCATTGCCCGGATCAACATGCCGCAAAGAAGTACCACTGCGGCAAACTGCAGTATTTTTAAGATTTTCATGGCCGATTTGTACTGCATCTTAACTCTGCGACATGCATCAATATAGATCGATCTGACCTGCTGCTCCCGTTTTCCGGTCAAGGAAAGGGAATACTTCAGAAAATATGCCGACGGTTCAGCCCTTACCGGCATTTTAAGATCCGACATTATTGCCTGAAATCAGTAATTTATACTGGATTGCAGGCATAAAATACAATAATTTTCCGCTAAGCGAAACATAAACGTAAAAAACGATATAATACTGAAAAAAAAACAAAACGGGTCTCCGCAAGGAGACCCGTTGAAGAGAGGTGGAAATTGTCCAGGAAAATTACTTGCTCTGTAAATCGACGGGATAGACACCTTTGAGATCGAGATTTCCACGTGTCTTGGCAAAATTGACCTCTCGATTTTCTGAGGTATCTTTCGAGAGGGAATCCGTGACTCCTTTCTCAAAAGTGGTGGCGGCGGATTGCGTTTCTGCGGAATCGATTGTGGTACGCACAGTCGTTATTCCGCTGTTTTTCTGCTCGACAACCATGACGATTGAGCCCACAGTGATAAAACCGACAATGAAAAGTGAAACTGAAATGACCGATTTTTTGAAAAAGAGCGAGATCGAGTTGATACCCAGAACTTTCTTCCTGGCATCGGAACAGACTCTTAGGATTTCCGTGTCGCATGCGGCAGACGGAATCTCTCCCAGAATATCGAACGAGAAAAAAGGCTGCATTTTCCGGTATTCAGCCATTTGCCCTCTGCATTCCAGACACTTTTCCAGATGTTCCGAATAGCTTTTTTGTTCAAGATCGTTCAACTCTCCAGAACTGTAGAGCAGTCCCATTTCTTCCCACTTATTACACTCCATCGACCCCCCTTTTCTTCAGTTCTTTCCGGATGTTTTTCAAAGCCAACCTCATCCTTCCCAAAGCAGTGTTTATCGGACAGTTCATGATTACCGCAATTTCCTTGAATGGTACACCTGCCATCTCCCTCAATAAAAACACCTCTTTTTGCAGGGGATCGAGTACGGCAACTGCTTCCCTGACGATCGCCTGAATATTTTTATTCGAAAGTTCAAGATCGGGTCTGTCGATTTTGCTTCCTATCGCATTTTCCGCATCCTCTTTATGGTCGGTTTCGACCTTCACGTGCCGGAAATAGTCTATGGTTCTTTTATGGGCTATACCGAACAGCCAGCTCAAAAAGCTTCTCGATCTGTCGAACTGCTCGGCATTCCGGAGAGCGGCAAGGAATGTTTCCTGAAGTAAATCTTCCGCGATTTCGCGGTCACCCGTCATCCGGATCAGGAAGCCAAAGACCCGATTCTTGTATTTTTCATAGAGCGCCGAAAAACCACGAGTATCGCCTTTGAGCCAGAGATCGAAGGCACCCTGATCGTCTTCGTTACTTGCCTGCTTCTGATCTACCATAAATTACGTCTTCTATTTGGGATTATTGTGAAGTACCTGAAAGTTCAAGTTATCTGCTTCCCGCTTTCTTGAGTTCTTCCCGGATCATTTCGTCATCCGGATTCAACCTGCGGGCATTTTCGAGACGAGAGTGGTATTCAGTCATGTCCTTTTTGAGTTTGGCAATTTTCGCCAATCCGAATTCCGCCTTTCCAAGCGACGGATCAAGGCGCAATGCACGTTTATAGAACGACTCGGCCCACTGCGGTTTGGATTGCTCGAAATGTGTCTCCGCCCTCTCCAGAAGAGCCGGGGCGTTTTCCGCATCCATGAAACTGATTTCCTTATAGATTTCAACGGCTTCATCATACCGTTTCTGAGCACGCAATAACCTCCCTTTTATAAACAGCACATCCACATTCTCCGGGTCTTCCGCGAGCATCTCCTCAACGATTTCCCCGGCTTCCTTGATTCTATCCTGGATAATGAGCGCCTCGGCATACAAGAGCAGAAAACGTATTTCCCGCTTCATTCCGACGAGTTCCTCAATCTCCTTTCGGGCTTTTTGCTTCTGACCACTCTTTTGGTACAGTTCGAATAGCTGGAACCTTATTTCCGGATCCTCAGGTGTTTTTGTCTTGGCTTTATCCAAAAGCGCGACAGCCTCTTCAAGCCGCCCAGTTTTCATGTAACCCTTAGCGAGGATCGCCATCACTGCCGGATCGTTTGGTTGAAGCGTGTTCGCTATTTCGAGATAGACGATTCCTTCACCATGGCGCTCTTTCCTCAATAGAATCGTTCCGATTCTCCGGTTGGCTTCGACGTGTTGAGGATCGATTTCGCTGTACCTGCGGTAGGCGCCGAGTTCCTCGTCCTCCTT
>CAZGVZ010000147.1:0-8796 GCA_964529145.1 uncultured Fibrobacteraceae bacterium
GTTTGTCCGCGGTGACGCGATCGCCGGAATACTCATCACGATCATCAACATCATAGGGGGATTCATCATAGGCGTCGCACAGTTGCGCATTCCGTTCCCGGAAGCCCTGTCGACCTATACCAAACTTACCATCGGTGACGGACTCGTCTCACAGATTCCGGCGCTCATGATTTCCACCGGCGCGGGTATACTTGTCAGCCGCGCGGCATCCCAGACAGATCTGGGACAGGAGATCACCTCCCAGCTCTTCTCCCGCCCGCGTGTTCTGGGGTTGGCAGGCGGGCTCATGCTCTTTTTCGCCCTGATACCCGGTTTTCCCAAGATTCCGTTCATAGTGCTCGGATTTTCCGGCCTCGCTGCGATGTACCTTGGAATGCAGCGGAAAAAGGAGGAGGTGCAAACCAAGGAGACCGCGGCTTCGATTCCAAAAAAACAGGAAGACCGGATCGAGGATTACCTGCACGTAGATCCGATGGAACTCGAAATCGGCTACGGACTCATTCCGCTGGTCGACATCAAGCAGGGGGGGGACCTGCTCGACCGTATCACGATGATACGGCGTCAACTAGCTACCGAGCTGGGAATCATTATCCCTCCGATCCGGATCCGCGACAACATCCAGCTCAAGCCGAACGAGTACCGGGTGAAGATCCGCACCATCGTGAAGGGTGGGGGCGAGCTCATGGCCGGTGCCTATCTGGCCATGGATCCCGGAAACGTATCGAGGAAGATCCGGGGAATCGCGACCGTGGAACCGGCGTTCAATCTCCCGGCGCTCTGGGTTACCGAAAGTCAGAAGGAAGACGCGGAGCTCGCGGGATATACGGTGGTGGAGCTTCCAGCGGTGCTTGCGACGCATCTGACCGAGATCATCAAACGGCACGGCCACGACATCCTGACACGCCAGGACGTCCGCAGCCTGCTCGATACCGTCAAGGAGAAGAACGCCACCGTTGTCGACGAACTCATTCCCGGCCTTCTTTCTGTCGGAGACGTCCACAAGGTTCTGCAGAACCTGCTCCGCGAGCAGGTGTCGATCAGGGATCTTGTCCTCATCCTCGAAACACTGACCAATGTGGCCCCGCGCAGCAAGCACAGCGAGCTCCTAACGGAGTACGTCCGCAACGCGCTCGCCACCCGGATCTGTGAAGTGTACAAGAACGGTGACGGTATCATACCAGTGATAACCCTCGACCCCAATCTCGAAGCGCGTCTGGAAGGCGCTCTGCAGGAAGTGGATGGCGTTTTCCGTTTTTCGATGCCCCCGTCCGACGTCGGAAGAATCGTCGAGAGGACGGGCGCGGTGATCGAACAGGTAAAAGCGGCGGGAGAACTTCCTATAGTGCTCTGTTCTCCGACCATTCGCGGTCAGTTCAAACGGCTTATGGAAAGCAGCCACCGCGACCTGGTCGTGCTTTCCTACAACGAGATCGTTTCCGGGATCGAAATACGATCGCTGGGAATGGTGACCCTGGGATAGGAAAGATCATGTGGGGGGAATACGCCATGAAAAGCGCTCCTGTGCACGGGTCACGATATCTGAGCCGCCGCCGTGTGGCGGTCTCCCCACGGAAACTGCGGTGTGTTGCCGCACTCCCTTTCTGTGGAGTAATTTTGTCTGTTGCCGTTCGACCTTTGAATCCGCCTGAAGTCTACGGATTCTCGAACAGAGCTACAGTCGATTATCGATAAAGGACACCATGCGAATCAAGAAATTCACTGCGGGAAGCATGCGCGAAGCGCTGATGCAGATCAAGGACGAGCTGGGAGAAGAGGCTATCATACTTAAGACCCGCAAGCTGCCAAAAAAGGTTTTCGCGCTGGGGTCGCATGACGAAGTGGAAGTGACCGCCGCGATCGACGAGACCGCGGCGCCCGAGCCGCAGCTGCCGCCCATATCCGTCACTACCGGTGTGTACAGCCGCCCCCGGGTCTCGGGCACCGACGATCCGGACCGGCCCGGCAACCACGAAATAAAAAAATGGGAGCCGCCGGAAAACGGGGGGACAATAATAATCGAGGACGAAAGGATGGCTCAGGCCCCGCGACGAACCGGGGACCGGCGCGACCAGCAGGAAATTCTCGAACTCAGGGAGAGCGTGAGGGAACTGCGCGAAATGGTCGCCGGAATCATGAATGGCGCCACCCCGGCGACGCCCGCGAAGGGGGGCGAGTTCAGCGGCGGATGGGCAGTGCTCCACCGGAAACTGCTGAATTCAGAGGTAAAGCCGTCGATCGCCGAAACGCTCATCCGTCAGTTGAGCTCTGCCAATGCGGCGCTTTCCGACACGCAGGCCGAGAAAAAGCTCATCTCTGCGCTCATCTCTTCGCTGCCTGTAGCCGGACCTTTGAAACTGAAAAAAAACGGACCGCTCGTCGTGATCTTCGTGGGACCGACCGGCGCGGGAAAAACGACTACGCTTGCGAAACTCGCGGCGCACTGCAGGATCAGCAGACGGAAAAGGGTGTCCATTCTCACCGCAGATACCTACCGCATCGCCGCGATCGACCAGATCAGGACTTTTACGGATATCATCAAAGTAGGTTTACAGGTGATATTTTCCCCGGAAGAGGCCGCCCAGGCCATTCGCGGCTGCTCCGGTGACGATATCGTGTTCATCGATACCGCGGGCAGGAGTCAGCGCAACGGGGAACATATGGACCACCTCAGGGAGCTTCTTGCGGTGCTCGGTCCTGACGAGATCCATCTGGTCCTCAGTGCCACGACCAAGGACAGCGATCTGCTTGAATGCATCGAGCGGTACAGGCCCCTGGGAGTCAACCGTCTTCTTTTCACCAAACTCGACGAGACCGGCCAGATCGGCAACATCTTCAATGCCGTACACCAGAGCGGAATACCGGTATCGTACTTCACCTCGGGCCAGAGTGTGCCGGATGACATCGAGGCGGCACAGGCTTCACGCCTGCTTCAGCGGCTTCTTGGAAACGGCGCATCGTGAACGATCAGGCCCGAAGGCTCCGTGAGCTTGCCCGGGAACGGGTTCTGCCTCCCCGGGAGGTGCATTCTTCAGGGAGAGCGTGGGAAGGCCGGCGGCCGCGCACCATTTCGATCACCAGCGGCAAAGGGGGAGTGGGGAAGAGCAATATCGCGCTATATCTCGCAACTGCTTTTGCGCTGATGAGAAAACGTGTTCTGCTCTTCGATGCGGATTTCGGTCTGGCCAACATCCACCTGCTGCTCGGCATCGCCCCGCGGCTTTCCCTGGCCGATGCGGTCGGGGAAAAATGCTCTCTGGACGAGATACTCACCACGGTTGCGCCCGGGTTCGACATTCTGCCCGGAGCTTCCGGAATCGAACGGATGGCGAATCTCGAACCCGCTCGGCTCGCCCTGCTTCAGCGGGAATTCGGAAAACTGGAGGAAAGGTACGAACTGGTACTGGTCGATACAGGTGCGGGAATCGGCGTCACGGTGACGCAACTTGCCTCGAAAGGCGACTTAGCGCTGGTGGTCGCCACTCCGGAACCCACTTCCCTGGCCGATGCGTACGCGATGATCAAGGTCCTTTTCGAACGGGGAGCGTTTCGCGTGGGTGTGGCGGTGAACATGTGCTCCTCCGACAGGGAAGGGACCGAAATATTTGACAAACTGAACGCTTTAGTGATAAGATTCCTACAGCGGAATATAGAGTTCACGGGTGCCATACCGTACTGCCGCGAAGTCGGTAGTTTTGTCCGTAAACAACGCAGTCTTCTGCTCGAAAAGAGAGACTCGCCGTTCGCGAGACATATCGGTGAGCTGGCGCGCAGGCTGTGCGGCATTCCCGCACCTGTCAGGTGCGGCTTTTTCGAACGGTTGTGGGGCCCTCCGGGAGGACAGGCGCTTAGATGATTACCTGGATCAAAAGAGGCGGCCGGATGTTCGGCGGCGCCGTTTTTTTCATCGTCCTTTCGAGTATGCTCGTGCGGCAGGGCAGTATGCGAAGCGAGGACCTCGCGAGAGCCTTTCTGTATGCTTCAATCGCGGGATCCGCGTTCTGGTTCGCCGGCGTCGTGATCAGCGACATCGTGCTCAAGGGAATTCTGAACGACATCGATTGCGCCGGGACGGAGAACCTCATCGAAGGGGGACTGCTCCAGCGCTTTCAGGACATGCATGAACAGCTGGTTCCCGGAAGGGCTGAGATTCCGATCGGGGGGGCCAGGAAAAAGGACGAAGAAAAAACCGGAAAAAGGAAAAAACCGCAAAGGTAGCGTGACGGGGAGCTGGGCGGATGTCCAATTGTGAAAACCTCTGGAAGGAGTACCGCGAGAGCGGTTCAAAAATTGCCAAAGACAAGCTGCTGGTCGAGTATGCTCATCTGGTAAAGTTCATCGCGAACCGGTTGGCTGTTAACCTCCCCTCCTCGGTGGACCGCAACGACCTGATCAGCTCCGGTGTTCTGGGACTGATCAAGGCGGTCGAGACTTTCGAACCGGAAAGGGGTTTCAAGTTCGAGACCTACGCGGGCCATAAAATCCGCGGCGCGATTCTCGACGAACTGAGGGCTCTCGACTGGGTTCCCCGCTCCGTACGCCAGAAGTCCAGGGAACTGCAGAGGGTTTTCGCCCGGCTCGAGAACAGGCTGGGCCGGCTACCTTACGACGACGAAATGTGCGAAGAACTCAAGATATCGATGGCGGAATACGAGGAGCTTCTTTCAGATGTCACTCCGGCCACCATAATATCCCTCGAGGAGTCGATGCCGGACAGAGGGTCGGATTCGAAGGAGCTCAAGATCATAGACTCGATCGAGGATCCGGGCAGCAGCAATCCTCTCAAGGAACTCGGTTTCACAGAGGTGAAGGAGATACTCAAGGAGACGATCACGAACCTCCCTGAAAAGGAGAAGCTCGTAATCGCACTTTACCACTATGAGGAACTCACACTCAAGGAGATCGGCGTGGTACTTGACATCACCGAGTCGCGCGTCAGCCAGATCCATTCCAAGGCGATACTCAAGCTGCGGGCTAAACTGCTTCAGCGTATCAGTGCCTGAAGGGAGCGTTCCGCATGAGCGGCGTGGATGTGCACATTTCCATGAGCGGTCTGCCTCAGATGGATAGGCATCAGAACGAGATCCATCGCAACCCGGTGACGCACCAGGAACAGAACGCGTCGCTCGCCCAGCGGGAGGCGGTGCGCCGGACCGAGATGCCGGCCGAACCGGATGAGATAGATAAAAAGAAGGTCGACTCGCAGAACAGCCGCGGCCGGCGGAGGACGCGTAAAAGAGCACGGGCCGGTTCCGAAGAGGCGGGATCCGAACCCGGAGGCGACGACCGGACGCAAATCATTGACCTGCGTATTTGAACGAACAGAGGGCCGCACCATGACATCGCCGCACGGCACGGATCCCGGCAGGATTAAAAGGATCACCGAGAGCATCATCGGGCTTCCCACGCTGCCGTCGGTAGTCGCCAAAATGATCGAGCTTATCGACAACCCGCGAACCTCGGCCACATCACTCGCCCGGCTGATCGCATCGGATCAGGCGCTTACCGCACGCATACTCAAGCTCGCCAATTCCGCCTATTACGGTTTTTCCCGGGAGATATCCACGGTCAACATGGCGATCGTAGTGCTGGGATTCAACACGGTCAAGGACATGGGCCTGAGCCTCTCCGTGTTCGACGTCTTCAGGGACGGCAAACGCAGCGAGGTGTTCGACATGAACCGCTTCTGGGAGCACTCGATCGCGTGCGGTATCGCTTCGCGCATGCTGGTGCGATCCTTCAGGCCGCGGTTCACAGGCGAGTCGTTCGTCGCCGGTCTCCTGCACGACATAGGAAAAGTGATACTGAACCAGTACTTCCTGGACGAGTTCACGGCCATTATTGAATGCCAGTCGAGGGGTCCCACTCTGGAGGAGTCGGAAATGTCCATTATCGGCACGAGCCATGCCCAGGTCGGGTCGTGGCTGGCGGAAAGGTGGAACCTTCCGCACCTCATCTCCAGAACCATTCTCCATCACCACGATCCCGGGGAAAACCGAAGTGACGGCCTGTTCATCGCTTTTGTCACTCTGGCCGACCACATCTGTCACCTGTGCGGTTTCGGCCACTCCGGCAGGCTCCGGCCCGCTTCTCCCGACGGGCGGCTCTGGGATGTTTTCCGTCAGGAAGGCGTCCCGCTGGAGGAGGCGGATCTGCAAAACCTCCAGACGGAGTTCCTTCTAGAATTCGACAAATCAGAATCGTTCGTGGCGGCGCTCCATCAAAAGGACGGGGCGGAGCAGTAGAGTACCGCGCCTTCGCGCACGCCGGCGGAAAACGATCCATGAACACACGGCAACAACGGGACGCGTCGGCCTGATGTTTACATGGAGCTGGAAACCGCCTCGGCGCCCCTGTTTACCCATAAAGTTTCTTCTTCTTTTTCCCCCGCGAAATGGTATAATTTGATTCAGCTTCATACTCCAGGGGATAGTCAAAGATATGGAATTTTCAGGACAGGCCATTTCGACACTCAGGAATCTCAGGGAGAAGCCCGGAGACCCGGCTCTCCAGCGCAGCGCGGGGATGTTGTACTGGAACATCATCGAAGAGAACGTTTTCGGACTTGCCCGCCAAAAGAAGGATCCGTCCGGGTTTCTCGCGCAGGAGCATGACTTGCTCGATTTCGGCATTTCCCCGGCCCTGCGTGAAGATGCACGGGACGTGTGCGCCAGAATGAACGGCGTCGCCGAATCGGGAACACGCCACAAGATCATCCTGGTCACCGACTGGATCGCCGAGGTCTACCGCAAGACCATCTCCGGCGACAGGCTGGAATCGCTTGATAGGGAACTGAAGATCGCCGAACGGCAATTCTCGCGTTATGAGCAGGAGATAGCAAACGGCCGCCAATTGCGAAGGGAAATCCTGTCGAAAGAATCAGGGAACGCCGCGGCTGCGGCCGACCTGATGGACCGGGCCGACGAACTGTACCGGTACATCCTGAAGATCAAACGGATGTCGTCGAAGGGCGTGTTCATTCCTGTCGAGGAAAAGCGGAAAAATTGCAAATTGCAGCAGGATTATGAAAAGCTCAGGGATCAGGCGGCCCGCCTGACCGGATCGATCAGGTTGCCGGATGCGGCTTCGGCCGTAAAACAGTGCGCAGAACTCATGGAGGAGAACATAACCGGAGCTCTCGATTCGGAGGAGGCGATCGCCCGGATAAGGGAAGATCTCGCGAACGTGCAGAAAAGGCAGCATGACCTCTCCGCGGCCGAAATAGAGGCGACGATACGCAAGGAGCTCGATTACGTAAAGGAGATGATGCGGCTGTCGGCGAAACGGATCCATCGTGAGTGCTGCTGCTTCCTGAAACCCGGAGACATCTGCTGCACGGTGAGCGAGGTCGATGAGTGCGTCGAGCGGGTGATCGAATTCGATCCGGAGATCGTCCATAACCAGAGGGTCTCCCTGTTCGGCCTGCCCGGCATTCTCCTCATACCTGGAACGGGAAGCTCACTTTACGACTGGAAGAACAACCGGATTCTGGTGCCGCTTTCCGCGCCCGACGGCAACCTCATGGCGTCCATCGCGTCCGGATTCATCGAATACAGGCTGGATGTCGACGAGGAGAAGCGGCTCCTCACGTCGTACAGCAAGCTTCCGCGCCACAAGGACGTGAGGTCGGTCCTCAGGCTCAAGAGCGAGCTCATTAAGGATTACATCGTCTGGATGACCTCCGAATACAAAGGGTTCAAGATTTTCGCCAGGGAAGAACGGAAATGGTTCGAACAGGAGATCGCCCCCCCCAGGAACGACATCGCGGTTCCGCTGCCCTATCGTACCTACATGATGAGCGGCGAAGAGTTCAACGAAAAATGCAGGGAGATGGAATCCGTGCTGAGCCGGGGTCCCGAAGCCGCGCATCCGGAAACGCTCTGGATGGCGGGTATTCTGCTGTATCAGCAGGGAAAGTTCAGCCGGTCCGCGGAGGCTCTCCAGGAACTGGTAAAGAAGCGACCCGACCATCTGACCGCCTGGTACAATCTCGGGCATGTTTTCATGAAGCTGATGCGTAAACAGGAAGCGATGCAGTGCTTCGGCGAATACTGCAAACGCAATCCTCAAAGCTGGTGGTCCTCCGTGGCCATGGAACATGTCCGCAGGCTTCAGGCGGGCCACGTTTCGTAGCGCCCGGACATCCTTCTCGACCCGGGATGGAAATGTCCGCCTTTACAAGCATGATATGGCGGTCCTCAGTATGCGGGAGGGTTCGGGACTGCTCCTGCCCGCCTTCGTTACGGCATCGGGTAGTGCCGGCCATCTTCTCCGTATATCTCTCTCCGGCCCGAAGGCATGCTCCGGTTGAAAACAGTCCCGGAATAGTACCCGGTCTCAGCAGTGGGCTGGTTGCCGACCGTCGGGCCACAGGGCTCACTTTCATACCCATAAGGGGCCCCGGCAGAAAAAGTGTACGTGCATCCCTGACCTGTTTCCGACATGTATAACCGGTCTGCGATGGAGTGCAGTGGCAGGTATCCGCTCGCGAGGATGTCGAACCTGGGTATGCGGGCTGCCCGGTCCGGCTGGAATTCGGCCTGGAAACTCCCGTGAGATTCTTCCGGGAGCCGGTTCCGGGCCTGATGCATCCCGGGACAGCTTTGCGTCTGGGCCCGGGCAGGCCCGGGTATGGCTTCGGTGGCGGCGTCCCCGGTACCGGCGAGCCGTTTCGAATGCCTGGGGCGCGTGGGTTGCGAGGAGGTACCCTGCGTGGTCGACCAGAATATGCCGGGAGGGGGAAAGAGGTTGATCACCCAGGTCCCGACCGGTTTTCCGACAATGAGTGATCGGATGATG
>CAZGVZ010000148.1:0-8795 GCA_964529145.1 uncultured Fibrobacteraceae bacterium
ACAAAGGGTGTTCGGAGCCGCTCTCCTCCTCAGCGATCTCGCGCAGACGCTCCATGCCCTTCTCGTCGAACGGCATTCCGGGAACGAACGCTCTTTCGAACCAGATCGCGGGAGCATGGTCGCACTCCCCGCGGCCGAGCATGTCGCGAACCACTCCTGCGAGCCATCGCCCGGCTGTTTCGGAAGTGAAACGTTCGGGAATCGACCACGGTTCGCCCTCCGCTGTTCCCTCCGCGTGCCCGATCACAATTTTCACCGTCTCCTTCCGGCCGGAGATCGCGAAGAGCAGCGAATGAACCCACATGTCGAGATGGGAGGTTTTCTCATCTTTTTTTCGCAGGCTCCCGAGTTTGATGATGACAAGCGGGCCGGATTTTCCGGACGGAGCGAGCACCATGGGTATCCGCGAAAGTATGCTGCAGGTGATTCCGTCCACCGAGACCTCGAACGGCCCGGACATCCCGTCCTCGCTAAGCGCGGGGTCCGTGTCGGTATAAAGAACGTACCCGGGATATTGTCGCGCAAGACCGGCGGCCGTTTCCGCCGCACTCAAAGCCCATTTTTTGTAAAGTTCCAGCTCGAACCGGGTGAAAATCCCTTCAGGTGCGTTTCCGGTGGCGCAGAACGCGGCATATGATCGCTCCGCGGCATCCCCAGCCGCGAACGGCAGCGTTTCGAAGGCCGGTCGCCCGCCTTCTCCCGGAAACGCCATCTTCATCATGGAAGCGAGCAGCCCCGCTTTGAGCTTGTAAAGCGGCAGGAATCCGCTCTCGAGCGGCTCGTCTACCGCGGTAGAAGTCGCTTCAGGCCGGTCGTTCCTCAGCGCGAGAGATCTGCCGAGATGGTATTCGAGCGGGTTTCCGAGGTATCTCACGATGTCCGCGACCGTCGTCTTCAGGATCATCTCCCCCGCGATCCCTTCCGTCCGCTTCTGTTCCTGCCGTACCGGCAGGCGATACCTGCCAGGAGGATCGCCCGTTCGGGCGAGTAGCGAAAGCCGTACGTTTTCAGGGTCCCAGCAGGGTACCTCACGTTCGAGGTCCACCGCTTCGTGCGCGAGAAGCGGGACCATACCGGGTTCGCCGGGGCCGGCTTTCGCCTCCGGAAGAAGCATACCGGCGATCGCGGCGAGTTCGCGCACTGTACTTGACGGTTGCAGTTTACGGTCGTGGAGAGTGTCGAATCCCTGAAACGAGACGACAAGCCTTTCCCCGGCCGCGCATACCAGTTCCAGAAACGCGTAGCGGTTATCTCGCACCGGATCCCCGTCACCGATTATCCGCTTTTGTGAAAGCAGGTTCACGGGCGTGGAAAGGAATACTCCGGGAAAGGAATCCGCATCCATTCCCAGAGCGAATATCACCTTGTGCGGGAGAATGCACCCTGCCTGCAGCGGCGCGAAGGTGAGCGTCCCGGACCACGCACCCGCGCTCCCGGGCAGCTTTTCCGGCATCGCCTGCGCGACGACAGCTCTGAACTCCTCGAAAGACAGCCGGAACCTGCCCGCGATCTCCTCCTGAAGGCCCACGCCCGCAAGCGCTTCGAGGAACTCTCTCCTGCAATGCTCCTCCTCCGGTGAGGAGACACCGATCCACGACTCCACGATCTCGATGAATGCGGTCGCGATCTCCCGGGGAGTTCCGCCTGCGCACAGGCGCGCGAACCGCCTGCAGGTTTCGGAAAGAAGTTCGACAGTGGCGCAGTACCGTTCCAGAAGTTCCCGGTCGGACGTATCGAAATCACGAAACGGCGCGGGATCGACTCCTTCGAGCGTATTCAGGAGCAATCCGAGAGGTACAGGATGTTCCGCGAGCGGCCCGAGCATCAGCTGCGCCATCCCGGTGAGAAACGTATGCGCATCAGAAGCGACCGAGGGATGGTCCCCCATTTCGGCGCGATGACTTCCGTCGTAGCCGCGGTAGGTTCCGAGCGCGGCAGCCCACCGCTCCCAGATCTCCAGTTCCCCGCGTTCGAGACCCCTTGCGGTGGCCACGTTCTCGTTACGCAAGAAGGCGAACAGCCTCTTCCGGGTGAAATCGCCGCCGCAGAGCGCCGTCAGATCGTCAACCGCTGCGGCGAAACGGGTTTCGCCCGCCGCGGTCCCGAGCACCGCGAAGGGAATGTATCCCTTGTCGACAGGTGAAAAAGCGCCGAAAACCTTGTGGATGAACGGCAGGTACGCGTCCGGATCCGGCAGGTACACCGCGACGTCGTCGATCGTCAAGTCGGGCAGTTCATGCAGCAGGTCGAGCAGGTTGCCTCGCAGTGTTTCGACTTCGCGGCCGATTTCCGGAGCGGAGAGAATACGGATCGAGAGGTCTCCAGCTTCAGGCCCGCCGGAAACGAGCGTATCGTCCCGCTTCAGGATCGACCGCTGCAAACGGCGCAGCAGAGACTCCTCTTCCCCGGTCCCCGGTTCAGGAACCATATACTCGAAATCGTAGCTCGCCGCCTGGCACCAGAGAGCCACGTTCTCCTTGCCGCTGCTTCCCCAGAGTTCCAGAAGCCGGTGTTCGGGAGTGCCGAACGGGCCGCGGAGCTCTCCGGCGAGGAAATCGTCTCCATTCATCCGTGGAATCGGGGGATCGGGATCTTGGAGAGAGGAGTTCCACCTCCTTCTTCCCCGTCCGCTCCGGGCGGTGTCGGCATCTTCCCAGAATTCCGCGCAAGGATTGACGAGAAAGACAAATATCTCCCTCTCCCGCGACATTTCGAGCAGCATGTTGCGATGGAAATGGCTTACTTTTGTCAATAAAAAAAGGATGAGCGGATCTCCATCTAACCTGACCGGGGCGCTCCGGCCCGCGGCTTCGTCATGACGGAACGCATGGAGTCCAGGCAGGGTGAAATAACGTACCGACCGACCGGAACGGTCGTCCGCCGGAGCGTCTTTCGCGAAAACTCCATCCACGCCGAAGAGCGTAATATACATATCGCGCTGCCACCGTTCGTTTTCGAACGCAGCCGTGGCGGTTTCTCCAGGAGGGGTAAAATAGGGCTTTCCTTCACGCCATACCCGGTCGATTCCCCCGACCCGCCATCCTCCACGGGCGCCGAAGTCCGGATCCCATACGCCCGGCCTGTTGTACTCGTATTCGAGCAGGAGCCGGCCGATCTCTCCCGCGAGCTGCACCCGTTTGACCGGATCGATCCCTCCGCGCTCACCGGATGAAAGGTAAGTGCGAACGGGAGCATAAACGTCGCGCGCGAGCCGCTTTTCTTCCAACAAAGCCTCGATCACCTGCTGCAGTTTCCATTTATGGAGAAGTTCCATATCCCCGTCCGGACGCAGCGAATCCCAGAGCTCACGTTCGAGAGGACCGACGCGCGGATCCATCACGCACCCGAACCTTTCCGAGAGCCTCAGTTTCAGCCATTTGCCGGTCGCGGCATTGGGAACGATGAAACCAGGGGACCGGAGAGGATCGGTCCATAACTCGTAGACCGCGTCCATAAGCGGCGCAAGGAGAGTCGAGGCGTCCGGGGCGAATGTCAGATGGAGCATGGGTATTCCAGATCGACGTTAATTATGAAGAAAAAATAACACCGGGCAGAATGGCGGAAGGTGAATCGTCGGGATCAGGGTTGGATCTATGGAGATTGTGGCTTCAGTTCCTTTCGAACCGGTAAGTTCATTTTTTCCACTACTACATAATAATATTGGCGATTCCGTATATTTTCACCATGGAATGAGTTTTACCTCGCCTTTCTACTATGGTGAAGGACTCTTTTTCTTTAGCGCGGTTCTCGTCCTTAATTCAATAGATAATCACGGAGGAGTGATGCCGAAAAAAACAGCAGGAGTTTTTCTTTCCTTCATCTTGAGTCTCGTGGCACCATCCTTCTCGGCAGCCAAATTCCCTTTTCCGCAGCAGTATACTTACATCAACGGTGTCATGCCCACAGGGATCAGCCACACCCATGTTCAGACGATCTACGATGTTTTCGTCAGTAATTTTTATGAAGAACAAGGTGACCTTGCACGCATAAGATTCGATACTCCTTCTCAAACGGTCAGTGAGGGAATCGGTTACGGCATGCTCATCATGGTATACATGGACAATGCCGCCAACAACACCCAGCCGAAATTCGATAAATTATGGAATTATTATAAAAAATTTCCTTCCAGCGGTTCCCTCATGCACTGGAAAATCAATGGTTTCAACAGTGTGCTCGAAAGCGGCTCGGCGACCGACGGGGATATAGATGTCGCGCTCGCGCTTCTCCTGGCGGAAAAACAGTGGGGCAAGGCGGAATATCTGGCAGGCGCCAAAGCGATCGCGGAGAAAATTCGCCAGGTGGACGTCTCCAACAACCTGCTCGACGGCGGAGACAACTGGAACGCGATCAACCCCTCCTACATGAGCACCGTGGCGACCCAGCTCTTTCAGGACATCGATCCCCAGGGCAACTGGAACACCATCCAGTCGAGCTGTTACTCCCACCTTAAAAGTTCCCAGCACGGTACCACCGGAATGTGGCCTAACTGGACCAGCGGCGGAGTGGGGTCTCATCCGGGGACATACGGTTTCGACGCGGCGCGCACGCCCTGGCGGCTCGGGTGGGCTTACGCATGGTTCGGTCACGCGGACGCGAAGTCCTGCTGTTCGAAGATCGTCGACTGGTTCAAGTCGAACACCGGCGACAACCCGGGAAAAATCGGCCAGATCTACGACCTCAACGGATCGATCAATACCGGAGCCGGCGGCAGCACAGACAATATCCCCACATTCCTGGGCCCGCTGGTCGTCGCCGGAATGGTGGATGAGAAATACCAGAGCTGGCTGAACGACGGCTACACCAGGCTTCGCTCCTTCGGCACGAGCAACGACAATTACTACAACGAGTGTCTCGAATTGCTGACGATGCTCCTGCTTACCGGCAACATGCCCGACCTCACTAAAGTACAGCCGAAAACCACCGCGAAGCTCACGGTCACAGTCTCCCCGTTGGATGCGGGTACGGTCACGATCGATCCGCCTGGCGGCAGCTACGCCCTGAACGAGCAGGTGACGGTTACAGCCGCGGCGAGCGGGGATCAGTACTCGTTCATCGGATGGGGCGGGGATATAGATCAGACCCCTCCGAGCGTCACGCTTACGCTCGCCTGCGACATGGCTATTACCGCTGTATTCAAGGACAACGCGGCCCAGGACCTCGTGGACGACTGCGAGGACGGCAACAGCAAGACCTTCCTCAAGACCGCGTGGTTCACCTTCAACGACTCCGCGAGCGGCGGAAAGTCGACCGTGGACCCCTTGACATCGGCAAAGAACGCGTTCGAGATGGCCGACGGGGGTTTCGAATCCGAGAAGGCCGCGAAAATCACCTACAAGCTGGACAAGGGAGGTTTTTCCGGCGATCCCTTCGCGGGTATCGGATTCACCCTGAAGGGAAGCGGGTCTCCGGTCGACATTAGCTCCTCCACGGGCGTGATCTTCTACTACAAAGGCAGCTTTCCAGACACGACCTGCGCGCTCAAGATAGAATCTGAAGCGATCACCGAGCCGGGAGCGCAGTACAGCTACTTCCTCAAGCCGAGCGGCGAATGGAAAGAGGTCAACATAACGTGGGACGATTTCCTTCAGCCCAAATGGACGAAGCAGCCGGTGAAACTCGACCTCACCACTATCACCAAGCTGCAGTGGCAGATCCAGGGTAAAAGCGGCGCGTCCGGAGAGTTGTGGCTCGACGACATCCATCTCGTGGGTTACCTGATTCCGCGGGTGCGGGTAGCGGGCGCAAGGCGGTCGACCTTTTCCTTCGCGAATCCCGTCGGCATCTTCTCCGGAAGAAACGGGATCTCGATCGAGTATATGGGTGAAACTGCTGGGGGAATCGATTGCTCGCTCTTCGATATACACGGAAGGCTGGTGGGGTGTCTGACCGGCGGACAATCCGGAGCCGGAAACCACCGTTTCCACCTCGATACCGGAGGCCGTACGCTTTCCAACGGTAGCTACGTGCTCCGCCTCGCGACCGGAGGACAGACGCTCACGCGGCAGCTGACGGTCAGCAGGTAAGGCCGGGATTGCCGGATCGAGTGAGGACGGATATGAACCGGCGATAGTGAAAAGTTACCGCGATCCGTTTGATATCATGGGCAAGCCAACCGCACCAGCGCATTGCGGTGCTCCAGAGAATTTGTGGTATCCGATTATTGCCGGTCTATTATGCAACGTACACTTAAACCGCTACTTCCAAAACCTGAGGTTGACAATAGCCGTCATGAAACGATCCAGACAGCCTGTGTACGCTCGACAAGTTACATTCATCACCGGTCCGCTGCTTGCGTGTACATGGCGACTTTCTAATTATACAAAGCGCCATATGGAGGTGAGGAATCATTGTCTGGCCGGCGATGTTCGGCTGTTTGGAACCTGTTTCAGGAGGCACGAAAGACATTTTCAAAAGACTTGCTACGACACGTTCTTCCGATACCGGAGCGGACTTATGCCGACCAGCTTTCTGAAAGTTCCTGAAAAGTGAGCGGTTGAAGCGAACCCGCAGATGAAAGCTATTTCCGTCGCGTTCTTTGCCGTCGAGGAGAGCAGTTTTCTGGCTTTGTCAATGCGTATCCGGATGAGGTACCCGGTCGGAGTCGTTCCTGTTTCCTGTTTGAACAGCCTGCTGAAATGAGATCCGGAGCAGTTGACCTTCATGGCAAGCTGCGGGATGGACAGCTTTTCACCGAAATGAGCGTGCATCATTTCAATGGCCCGCTGAATTTCAAACCGCCGCGAAATGTTTTCGACGGATACCTTCATATGCAGCAGCGCGCGGACAAATGTATGCGTGATGCAGACTCCGAGCGCTTTCATGATTTCCGCTGAACCCCGTTGATGTGCGTCGAATTCAGCAAAAAAATCCTTGATATGGTGCATGACCGTCTGTGGAACGACAAACGGAGTCCAGAAAAAAGGTCCGCAGGGATCACTTTTATAGGCTTTCCAGATGTTTTCAAAGAAAGCCGCTTCTATCTGTACTGCTACATAACGGATAAACAGGTCCGTCTTTTCCTCTTCATGAGGTATGCCGGGTGACATCGCGGTACAACCGTACTCATCCGATCCGATTTTTATCCCCTTCGGGGATACAGGTGTGTCGGGCTCGAAAGATACGACGAGTGAATACGCCGGATGCGTATGCTGGGGAAGAACCGCATAACCGCATCGGCCTGTCGAGGGGATAAAGATGCCGATGTTGTCGTTTACCGCACAATCGACATACCTGAGCTGGTGCTCGGTGATCGGTCCTACCAGTTTGCGAATCCGACGAAGCGTTTTCTGTTCCATGTATGGTTACACCCATCTCAACTCACCGAAAAATAGGTAGAGCCTGCAGTAGAAAAAAGTGTCTGATGACCGAATCCTGAGAATAAGCAAATTATTACAATCTTTTGCAGGAATTTCGGAAGATCGTACCTTCCATAGAAGTGTAATTTAACGATCGGATCATAGCGTAAGGAGCTCGAATGGTTACCAAAAAGAAGGCCGGCATGAAGGCATATCTCTCAGCACTCCTCATGACGGTGCTCTGGTTTGCCCTCGCTTCTCTGATTTTTATCTTCGTTCTCAGAGAAACGTCACCGGTACCGGTGTTCGTCACTTTTGCCCTTATACAATCGATCGCCATGATACTTTTCGCACTTCTGCCGGGCAGGGGAAAAACCACGGCGCGCGTTGTATCGATGTTCTGTATCGGCAGTTGCCTCATGATGATGGCGGGTATTGCAGGGCGGACCAATCTTCAGATCGAAGGTTTTTTCTTTTACGTCCTGTCCGGTACCGTCAGCGGTGCAATTGTCCATTTTGCAATGGCTAAAATTCTGGGACCGCTGCTCTACAACCGTAACTGGTGCGGCTGGGGGTGCTGGACCTCGATGGTTCTGGACCTGCTCCCCTACAGAGATAACGTCAAATGGAAGCCTGGGAACCTGCGGTACCTGCGATTTTTCCATTTCATACTCTCTTTCGGTATTGTGGCGGCCGTATATTTCGGATTGAATCATTCTGTCGTCAATACCAACGCCTCCGGTCAGACGGGAACCCGCGCCGAGCTGATCTGGTTCCTTGCCGGCAATGCAATCTATTATGCAGCGGGTATAACCATGGCGCTGGTGATGAAGGACAACAGGGCGTTCTGTAAATATGTCTGTCCGATCACCGCTCTCTATAAAACCATCGGCAGATTTTCACTTTTACGAATTGCCGGCGACGGCAAAAAATGCTCCGGCTGTGCAACATGCGTTTTAAAATGCCCTATGGGCATCGATATTCCCCGTTATATCAGGAATGGTCAGCGTGTCAAATCGACGGACTGCATCTTATGCTTGCACTGCATCGCGGCGTGTCCCGAAGCGGTACTGAAGACGTCTGTGGGTCTGGATTTTGCCGGGAAGAACCATCTTCGGTGAGGTCGGCAGCGCGCCCGTGGTTTTTACGAGAGTTTTCCACGCACTCGGCATCGAGTCGCAGCTAAGATTCAAGAAATTGAAAATTGAGCGTGGGTCCGAACACGCCGGAAATTGCGGCGGTGGCCATTGAGTCATTGAACAGCCGGTGGGGGTTTTCGATCCATAGGGCCGGCAGTGCGACCATCGATAAGTGTCGTCATGATAAAAATGAGATGAGAACCAGGCACGCTTGAGTCAACTACCACGTCTAAAAACCGTGGTCTGGCTTGAGCGGGCCAAGCGGTACAATGGAAACATTGCCCGCGAAAAGACAGCCGGGTGTCCTGCGCCCGAGATTGCTGTCCTGCCCCACGGCCGAAAGCGGTTAAAAGAAACAGTG
>CAZGVZ010000149.1:0-1674 GCA_964529145.1 uncultured Fibrobacteraceae bacterium
ATCAGTAATCAATGCAACGCTGAACGACTCGCCGGATTCACGCTGTGTAACCACGCTTCCTTTATACAGCATCAGGTCCTTACTCACATCCACCCGATCCACACCTCCATCAGCCTCTCCAAATGCCTTCAGGGCATCCTTATCGGTCAAAATGGCGTACCGGTAAACGGTACCGGGTGACAGATCTGTGACGCTCCATTCAGCTACGTCGGAAGCGGGATACCGGACAGTTACGACCTCGGTCCACTCCTTATCCACCGACCGCTGAACGAAGAGTCGAAGGGTTCTGGGATCGCCGTCGGCCGCCACGGCGTTCACCTCGAACCTGTCTTTGGCTGGTGCAAAGATGAGGGGTGCCGTCAGCAGCTCTGATACGACGTGTAATTCCACGGAGTCGGTATCGATTGTTCGATCTGAATTACAGGACAAGGCCATAAACAGTGCCGGAAGTAGAAAAGTCGTCCCTCTCAGCGATAGTCGCGACATCGATAATATCCTTATTGAAAAAGCTTTCAATGTAATCGAACACCGCGGCAGGGTTTGAACCTTGTGCCCCGTTCTATGACATTGGAAAACGATGCGGGCCCTTTTAAAAATTGAAATCCAGGCCGAGCATGAAGTTGTTGGCATTGTAATTATAAGTACCCGCCAGGTTATCATAGAACCTGTTTTCGTGATTGTATGCCCAGGTATCAAAACTCTGTTCGCCGAAAAAGATTCCCTCATAACCGCAATGTAACGCGATGTTGGGTTTGATATTCAGCTGAAATCCGAGATTGAAACTATTCCTCGGATTGATATCAGGAAAAATGGGAGTCAAGGTTTCGGTTATTCCGGCATTTTTTTCAAAATAATAGGCACTCCTCAATGTCCAGACATGATTTATCCTGAATTCGACCCCTAAACTGAGCCTGAAGCTGTTATTCCAGTTTTGCACGAATTCAAAGGCATCTTCGACGATAGTATCGCCACTTGAATATTTGATCCCGACATCGAAAACTTTCCATACAGAGCAGAACGTATATTGAAAATCAGAGCATAAAATCAGATGACGGTCTTTTTTGTTAATGGCCTTATAGCTTATGCCGATACCCACATCGGCCGGTAACGGCAGCGTGAGTTCCGCATCGGCGTCAGTGTATACCAAAGAGGTGCCTCCTTTATAGGCGTTCAATATCGCATTTTTCTCATAATACTTGATTTCTCCGTTGTTTTCCGCCGCATTCAGTAAATCAATTCTATCTATTCTGTTCAAATCGGAACTTGTGTCACCCCATACGGCATCTATAAATTTCTGGGCCTGTGCATTGGCGGGGTGATACAGTATTGCGTTCATTTTCCCTTTGAGTTCAACATCCCCATAGTAATGCCCGGAAATGCCTATTTGCAGACGATCGTTTATTTTTGCCATTATACCGAGATTGGCGCTGTATCCAAAGCCTGATAAGGCAAATTCAGACTCCGCGACAAGATGGTTGAAATCGGAAATCAAACCACCTGCGGATTTTAAAGAATCCTGCAATCCTGAGCCGGTTACTTCATATACACCAAAGCCTTTGATTTCTCCCGCAACATATGGATTTTGGAAAAAAAGCGGCTGCCGGATCTTTATATCGGTGTACACCAGACCGATTCCGGCTCCGATGGATAACATGTCGTTAAATTCATAAGCGA
>CAZGVZ010000149.1:1684-8777 GCA_964529145.1 uncultured Fibrobacteraceae bacterium
ATCCGTTGTTTTCAGATCAATTTCATAATCGATTTCCGGAAATGCGCCGTTATAACCCGTCGTATCCAGCAAATCCCACTTTGCGCCCATGCCCAATGGCACCCAGAAACCCAATCCTGCCGAAAAGTTCCCGGAAAGCTTACGAACGATCCCGAAGGAAGGAACAGGAAAAATTTGCGGCTCACTTTTAGTATCGGTTTGCCTCGCGATGCTGAAAGTCGAATCGTTCCACAATGTCGGTTTGAATGAACCGGCAGGGACAATGAATTCCGCGGCTGCACCGACATGCCATCCGTCAATTCGGGTGATACCGGCAGGGTTCCAGTACATCCCACTCCAATCATCGGATAGAGCCCTGTAGGAAGTGCCTAATGCCGTGGCTCGTGCTCCGATACCGGTTATACCGATATCTCCTGCAAAAAGTGATACGGTAAATAACAGGATTGCAGCTATCCTCATCGATAAACTATACATTTTTTCTCACCTGATTTTTCTTTTCAGTATCATTTTAAATACTTGACCAATTACTATTCGGGATTGGCAGGTAAAGGAAGCACCTCGTTACCGCGAATACGGTAAAACGTCCCCAATTGTATAAGTGCTCTGGATTGGATACACTACGTTCGGATAACGAAGGCATCAAACCGGTCTTTTCGCTTATTATCGAAGATGGATACCCGACAAAACGACCCGGGTAGGACAGAATGCCTCGTTCTGAACGAAAACCAGACGGATTGCTATTCGCGTTCCAGATATCTGGTGGTGAAATAGTTTTCATCCAAATCAGGTTTAAACTCTATGTTTTCATTCACGAACGTGGATCGACGGCCATTTTGTTTATTAGTCACTTCGATATTCATGTACCGGAACGTATGATTTTCGGCATCCAGCTCTTTTACTTCATGGACGACGAGCTCCTTCAACAGCTCGCCATCCAGATCGTAATAAATGGATTTACGGACCACAAAATCGTCCTTGCCGCTGAAGGTGACACGTCTGGAGAATCCGTTTTCTTCAGCGACATCATCGCTCTTGGGTTTCCATTCAATTTTATAACATGGAACGTCTTTGACTTTTTCTTCGCCTAAAAGCTTGAAATCGAAATCATCCGGTGAAGGCGGGCTCATATCCGCATAGGTGAATTCGGAACCGAAGAAGCTTTTCGCTTTTTCGGAGCTGACGATGCGGCGCACTTTCCGCAAAGTCGGCATATAGACCCACAGATCGTCGTCTTTGGAATTATAATCAAAAGTAAGTAAACCGGTTCCTTTTACATCCGCAGGCTCCATAAAACGGATGAGTCGCTTTTCGGTTTCTCCGTTTTCCAAAAGTTTCGAGACTTGTTTTATTTTCCGGACGCGTTCACGGCCTTTTTCATCGATGATGCACATGACCGAAACGGCCTGCATGCCTTTTACACGTAAGACTTCCTGTCCCCGGTTGATGATTTCATTCGCAGTCAATTTATCCTGCGCCAGGATAACTGTGGCAAGGCAAAAAACCATGAGTAGGAAATTAAACCGCATTGGAAGTTCCTTTCTTTTTCCTTTTGTACTATGGTGAGTGACAAAATTCTTTCCGTATTGTCGCCTCAAACGAAAAATGCTTGAGGAAGGAGTTCAAAAGAATATGAAAAGACCGATGTCACATGCTCCGACTCATTTCCTTTCCAGGAATTTTGGTTTCCAAACCAGAACGAGGGCCGGAACCAGCACAAGAGCGCCGATTAAACACGCCAGAATGGAAACTACGACCAGAAAGCCGAAAAACCGGACCGGTAAAAAGGTTGAAAAAAACAGCGCGACGAAACCGATAATCACCGAGAACGCGTTGAACGTGATACCGCGCCCGGTGGTGGTAAGTGTTTTCTTTACCGCCGAAGCAGCATCAAGTCCCGCGCGTCTTTCTTCCCGGTAGCGCCATAAAAAATGGATGGTATAATCGACGCCGACACCGATCATGATCGAACTGAGCAGTGCCGTGACAATATTCAATTCAATACCGAATACACCCATTAGCCCGAATAAAACTATAATCGAAAACGTCAGAGGAACCGCTGAAATAAATCCGGCATTAACGGAGCGAAACAGCAGCATTATCAGTACGGCAACGACAACTATGGACGACACCAACGATAAAAACTGGCCCTGGACTACAGCTTCGGCGAGATCGCTCAGAACCACGCCGAATCCGCCGACAAGCAGAACATCCGGATCGCCTTGTACCATTTTTTCTATTCGTTTAATGACTTGTGATAGCACTGCGGTACTGGTTTTGTTTATTCTGGCGGTTATGATTGCATGCTCCTGGGGAAAATCCACCAGTTTATTGAAATCATCAGGGTCTCCGCTCATGGCATAAAGTTCAAAATATTGGGCGATACCGCTGCGTGTCTCCGGGATTTTATCATAGCGGCTATCTGAAGAATCGTTCAAGGTACGGCTCATCTGGTGCAGCACACGGGCAATGGAAATCGTGGTGCCGATCTCGTCCATTTCAGCCAGCGCATGCTCGGTTTTATCTATTTTGTTCATGATTTCAGGGTCTTTAATGTCGCCATGATAGACAACTGCCACATTTTGCGAACCGCCTAAATGTTCATCTATAAGATTATTCACGGTGACGGTGGGATGGCCAGGGGGATAGTAACCATTGGGGTTGGTGTCCACGACCACACGAAAAATGCCGATCGCGGACAGCAATGTAAAGATCGACACGACGATTATCACTTTTTTGGGATTACGGGAAATACCTTCACCGAACATCCAGAGCAGACGTTCCAGAACAGGTTTCTTTCCATGATCATCCTCAAGATGAGAAAAAACCGGTTTTGACGGCGGTAAAAACGACACGATCGCGGGAATGAAGAACATACTCGCCGACAAGGCGAACAGAATGCCGATTGCGGATAATACGCCGAGTTCCTTGGCCGGAACCATGATATGTCCAAACAGACATAACATACCCGCCATTGTGGTCAAGCCTGTAAGCAGGACAGGTTTTCCAAGGCTTTGGAACATGCGCTTGGCCAGTTCCCTTTGCGAGAAATTATTGGCGGGGACATTATCTTCCTGGTATCTGGCAATCATATGAATGCCGTAATTATTGGCTACGGCTATTAAAAATACGGGGAGGATCACCGTTACCATCTGTATTTTCCAACCTATCAGAGCGATAATACCGACCGATACGACAATCGACATGATCACTATGATAAAAGGCAGAAGTACGCCTCGTATTCTGCGAAAACAGACATAGAGAAAGAGAAGCATAATCAGTATGCCCAAAGGCATGAGAAGCCGCATATCTTTCCGGATACTTATTCCGGTTTCAAATCGATTCAAAGGCAAGCCGCCTATCTGGACGGCCTCGTTTCCGGGTACTTCCCCGATCACCTTCATGAATTCAGGGACGATCTCCTCATCCTTGGTATTTGTCTTCAGCATCGCGATTATGGCAGTCAATGAAAAATCCTTCGCAACCACGCTGCCGTAAACCAGATCGTTTTCGATAATTTCCCTGCGGATTTCTTCGCGCTCGGCATCGTTCTCCGGTATCTTTTTCACCGCCGGATTGACGATCATCGAGCCGTCTTCATTTTTGATGGACTTTAAATCGAACAGGGACATGACTTTATCGACACCCTTTATCCGATTTATTTTCCGGGAAAGCCGTTTTACCCGTTTCAGTGTTTCCGTGCCCAGCACATCTTCGGTTTGTACCAGTACCATCAGCATTTCCGTGCCGCCGAACAGATCATCGATGCGATCGGTATCGAGACGGGACGGCATATCTTTCGGCAGATGGCTTTTTATATCTGTGTCTATCTCCACCTTTGGTATTTGCAATGCGAAAAAAACGGTAACTGAAGTAAACAGCAGAATAATGATCCAGCGAAAACGAATGATCTGCTCCGATAAAGCCTTCATCTTATCTCCTGAAATTTTTTCACTTTCTTCTCTGCAGCACGGCTAAAATGACGCCTTCAACTCGACAAATCCGGCGCTTAAAGCATCGTTGATGGTTCCAAACAGCGTGCCGGCAGGCCCCCTGAATCCTTCCCACCCCGCTTTAATCGTCAAAGCATCGGACAGATTGTACGTCAGACTTGGACGAAGCAACAACTCTTCCGTCGAGATGTAGTATACGCCAATGAATTCCAAATTGCATGTTTCATGGAACAGGGCCAGGGTCGGACGCATCATGACCGCGTGGCTGACTCGATCCTGCTGTGAAGCCGCCATACGGTTTGTCTTTTCCAGTTCTTTGACCAGCGCATTTCCCGTTATTTCAGCCTTGAAATCCGAAACATAACGGCCGATATATTGCACGATCACGCTGAAGTTGCCGATTGATCTGTCGACACCAAGTACATACTGAAAATCCGGGTTGGGGATGTTGATATTTTCATTAAGTGAATAATCACCCTTCGGTCTGCGGTAGGCAAATTCACCGCGCAGCCCGAAAGATCCGACGGATGTTGAAAAATCAGCGCCAAACACATTCATTTTGTACGGTTTTGCTCTTGCGAATAAATTCAAGGAACCGCCTTCGGTTTCATTGAAAAGAAAGATACCGGGCATGGGCATGTAGCCGCTGAACCAGGAAACGGAACCATCGAAAGAGCCTGCTGTGACACCGGCTTTCAGGGCAAACGAGCTGTTCCTTATTTCGGCGTCCGGCTGTACAGCGGTCCCCAGTTCGACACCATCGGGAACGGGAAATAAATGCATGGGTAGCACGGAAGAGACGTATTGCGGTACCCAGATAAACTCGAATTCAAGCGGACCAGGATCATAGGATGAACGAAGCAGAAAATTTCCCACTTTACGATCATCTAAATCCGTTGAACGCGCGATCATGTTTTGGGGGGTGATGTTGCCGGTAGGATTGAATTCATCGGCTCGTCCCCATACCACGATCTGATGTCCCAAACGTATATCGAGATTACCCAGGTAGGTGTTTACATAAGCTTCACGCAGGTTGAATTCCTTGATTAAGCCGCCGAATTCATGGCCTGCCCTGAAACGGATTTCCGCGTATCCGTCACCGTACCGGCCTATCCGGGTTCGGCATTTCAGGCCTAATTCACCGTACCCGGCCTTTAATTCAAATCCGTCCTCATCGACCGTCTTTCCTCCGAAAAAGACGCCGCGGGTAAACCCGTTCAATTCGAAAGACGATTTCGCACTTATCGCTGTCCCGTCTTTTTCATCATCGAAAAAATCCTCCGCCGGTAACAGCGACGGCACGAAAAAACACAGAAAAACAAGAAGCCGTTTAACCACTGCCGTTGTCCTTTTAGTTATCTTTTGGATGATATTTTTTCAACAGCGTTTCTGCTTGCCTCTTAATAAAAGTATCGAGGGCTCTATCATGACGGATTCCCCTGGTTTCTACAATGGATTCCAGTATCCGTACCGCGCGTTCCGTTTGCTTTTGATCCAAAAGGGCTTCCGCCAGATACAGTTCATTGAATAGATTATCCGGTGCTATTGCATAGGCTTTTTCCAGATATTCGACCGACTTTCTCTTTGACGGCCAACTCATTACAAGAGGAATACTCGGTACAATGTAATGTAAACGTCCATACATCCTGTAGCCGCCGGCGTCCAGGTAGTTCTCATCCAGCGCAATGACCTTTTCCGCAATCTGTCTGACTCTTCCCGGTACGCCGTCTTTTGCCGAGTTGATCTTGCTGTCAAACTCGCCCTTGTATCCCAGCACAATACCGAACCAGCAATTCACGGCAACCGACTGCGGAAATTCATTCACTGATTTTTCGCCGATGGAAACGCCTTCCGAGAATATTTTCACTTTCTCCTTGTCATCAACAGTTGTAAACAATGCCTTGAAAAAATAAGCCTGCAGAATTTTCCAAGCCGCTTCCTGTTTCACCTTCGTATCGGTTGAAGTATCGAGAATCTTTTTATATAATGATATGGATTGATCGACAATTGCCTTATCGGCAAGAATTCTATTCGCGTCAAATATGGCGCTGCGCCGCTCGAACAGACTGTCTGCCTTTGCCATCAGGTTTTCCGCTTTGGATTGAGCGTTGAAGACAGTGATCAGCAAAAATCCGGTTACGGCCATTTTTAAATTCATAGTGTCATATCTCTAAAAGATAAACAGCCCCGAAACAGAGCCGATGATGCAACTCAACTGCGCCCCCCGTATCATCTGCATGCGATGCGGTACGCTGTACCCGGGAAGCTTCACCCGTATCCCCTTCGATAAACCCGGCGCGCATGCCCTGGTTTCTACGGACCCATCTCGCTCAGCTCACCTGTTTCAGTGCAGGCGGACACATACCTTAAACCCGACCGGGGAGCATGAAAGAACCGAAGCGACACTCCGTTGAATCGATCCCGCGTGAGATTAAAACGTAACCGTAAAATCCGGCCCTTCAACGGTTTGATTTAATTCAACCGTGTAGGTAGTTGCCATGTCCAACCCTCCACGATCATTGGACCATAGAACATCACTAATCGAAAGCTTTTCGCCTTCCTTGAAGAAAATGACGAAGGTAGCTACAAAGGAACCGGGAAAAGCCGGAATTTCATAGTTATATGTCGCTGCACCTTTGGCGATTGTATTGCTGAAAGCGAGGTCATTGAAAGAAGGTGTTTCAAGCGTCGCTATGTCAAGTTTAGTAGTGGCGATAACTCGAGCTTCGGCGATGTCGGCCGGCCAGGTACCGTTAAAAGTAACGGTACCAATAATTTTTGCACTTGAAACTATGTGGGCTTTTGAACGATCGACTCCGATATTGACACGTTTAATGACTGTGTTTTCATCCGGAATCGTTATAAAGGACGGCGCCAATGAATCGTCATCTTCCTTGGAGTAATAGGTACCGCAGAAGCTGGGAAAATTCCAGTCAGCACCTTCATTGCGCCAGGCCATGCCGAAAATTTTATAAGTACCCGGCGGCAGTTCAAACTCATAGTTATACGTTGATGCGTCCACGGGAATGGAATCTCCAAAAAGAATATCATCCATTTCCGGCGGGAATATGGTTGATGTAACCGGGCGGACCTCTACGGCATTCGCCGGCCATTCGCCTGTAAAAGTGACGGCCCCCGAGATG
>CAZGVZ010000150.1:0-8723 GCA_964529145.1 uncultured Fibrobacteraceae bacterium
TACCATCCCAGGCGCAATCCCGCCATCAACTCCGGAATCGTCGAGATGAGTCACGGCGCGGAATCGCGGTGTCCACATATCGTTTTCAACGATAACAGGATTGTAGTGAGGGGAGTTCGTTCCTGGAGCGGTTCGATTTCGCTATACTCTCTTTTGGGAAAGCATTTGACAACGGCCCAGGTTCGAACGGTACCGGATTTGGAAGCCGGTCTCAGGGTTCCCGACGGTTCGGCAGGAATATATATGATCCGCGTGCGGTCGAGTTCCGGAGCCGTTTCCTCATACATCGCGAATCGTTTCAGGTAGTGGCATGCAGCCTTCCCTCCACGAGATCTCCTTTCTCACCGATCACGCGATCTACAAGACCGTGATTCTCGAAGCGATACCGGAAGCCCGTAGATTTCTCTGGTTGGCTACCGCGGATCTCAAGGATCTGCATATTCATAAAGCCGGAAACATGGTACCGTTTCTCGAGAAGCTGTCTGAGCTCGTCTCTGTCGGAGTGGAAATAAGGCTCCTCCATGCCAAAGAGCCCGGACCGGCATTTCGAAAGGATTTCGACCGGTATCCGAATCTCATAGATGGAATCGAGCGGATCCTCTGCCCTCGTGTTCATTTCAAATCTGTGGTGGTCGACGGACGGTTCGCCTACAGTGGAAGCGCTAACCTCACAGGAGCCGGCATGGGCGCGAAAAGCAGGGACAGGAGAAATTTCGAATCGGGATTCATCACCAGGAGTACGGTTCTGATAAGAGAGATAATGGACCAGTTCGACAGGATCTGGATGGGTGAGTTCTGCCGGACCTGCGGAAGAAAACGGTTCTGCGCCGATTATGCGGATATCGAGTCAGCTGCACCGTGACGGGGACATGCCCCCCTTTCTCTCCGGATATCGAAGTGGTTGCACTTCGGTCCTGCCGGCAGGTATACTATCGCAAAAAAACCTCTTTTGACCGGGGACTCTCCGGTACGCCCCAATGAAAGAAGGCAGGGTGATTTGGATGTATAAAGGTTCTACGATGTCTGCAATGGGACTGTTTTGTCTCTTTTCCACGGCCGCGATCCCGGGCCCGAAAATCCGGTTCGATACCAGGATTTTCGACGCCGGCTTCATCATGGAAGGAAAAGGGGACCGGTTCAATGCCCGGTTCGGGATCGAAAACAGCGGCGATTCGGTGCTGAGGCTGCATAAAGTGCGGCCCAATTGTGGTTGTGTCAAGATTACCCGGGTCGACACCCTCGTCCGGCCCGGAAAGACCGGGGTGATCGAATCGGTCATGCACGTAGGAGGCTTCCGCGGCGGAACCGTCACGAAACTCATCCTCGTTGCCTCGAATGCGGAAAACGAACCGATGGCCCGCCTTGTATTCAAGGGTAAAATCCAGGCCCACATCGAATTCAAGGATTCGTACATAAGTCTGAACGCGGCTTACGCAACACAGAAAGGCGTCTACCTGGCAACCCGGAAAGCCGACCTTGAAATCACAGGAATATTTTTCATGGCGGATGCGAACTCCCACTCCCCGCCCGCCTGGCAAAATGAGCTGTCGATACCCCTTGCCTATACCCTCTCACCGACCGATTCCACCAGAAAAGACGGCTTCAAGGTTTTCAGGCTTGACTTTCAGACGCCTGAAATCAACGCCTCGGTCGCAGGCGAATTCACCATTTCGACGAATCATCCGGAGAAACCGGAAATACGGATGGCGGGCTCTCTGCTTCGATGATAAGCGCCACCCCCGCAATACGGAGGAAAACAGGCATGCAGCCTTCCGTCGCGCGGGTTTGCCGGCATAGGTACCGGTTACCCGGGTAAACCGGCATATGTCACGCCTTGGCGGTCGAGGGTTTCTGCTTTCGCGGCCGCTTCTTACCGTATGATCCCTTGAAAATTTTTCCCTTGGTCGTTCTTTTGTCTCCTCTGCCCATGATAACCTCCGTTTTCAGGTGATTTGTTGATTTATTTTTACCGTATTCAGACGATTGATTTACGATGAGATGCGTTGCGGCAGTGAGCAGAACTGGTTCGGAGGTGTGCGAGAGGCATATCTAATGGTGATACGCCTGAGCGACTCCGGGCATGTTATGCCGCTGTCCGCGAAGCGGATCGCATAAAGGAAGCTTCCGGTCAAGGTTACAGTAACCTGTTTTGAAAATTCCCATATGGCCGGCAGGCCACGCCGGTAAACTCCGTACCTTTTGTCTGCTCCCCTTTCCCCACAAATTGCCGCGAACGACCTCGGGACAAACCTACTTTCCGAAGATTCTGAAATATTCCGGCATCCTTTTGATGTCGTTGAAACTGATGTAAAGAAACAGCGCCAAAAAGAACGCGATCGCGATTTTGTTGATGACAGTCTGCGTTTTGATCGACAAGGGTCTGCCTCTGATGAGTTCGATCAACAGAAAGAGCAGCAGTCCTCCGTCTGTGATGACCAGCGGCAGAAGGTTGAGCACTCCCAGATTGATGCCGATGAGCGCCATAAAATTCAGAATCGGGGCAAGACCCTGAAGCATCATGAATCCCGATGCGGGGATAATGCCGAGCGGTCCGGAAAGCTGGTCGGTCGAAACTTCCCTCGAGAGGAGCTTCCCAAGCACGTCGAAAATCATCGTCGTGTATTCCCATCCCTTGTCGAGCGCTTTCCCGAGCGCCTGGCCAGCGGGGTACCGAATGAGATCGACCTCGCCTTCCCCGACCTTGACGCCTATAAGATAACGGCGCGCGGTCGAATCGTACCTGGGCAGGAGCGGCAGTTCCTTTTCTCCGCCTTTACGGAGAACAACGAAATTCATCGCCGAATCCCCGGATCTCCCCCCTTTTTCTATTGTCGAAACCAGTTCGAACCAGGAGTGTATTTTTTCCCCGTCAATCCGGCTTACCGTATCGCCCTTTTGCAGCCCGGCACTCTCAGCCGGAGACCCGGGAAGCACCTCCGCGACGACCGCGGGCAGCGGCGCATATAACCCCCCGGTAGGGTCCTGCGGAAGGGACGCGCCTTCGGAAGGTTTCATGCGCAGCGTCGTCGTCGATTGCACGCCGTCACGCACATATGTGACCGTATATTCCCGATTCTGCCGGGTAAAGGCGGATTCGACCCCTTCCCAATCGTCGACTTTCCGTCCATCGATCGCGACTACGCTGTCCCCTGCCCTCAGCCCGGCAGATTCCGCCGCGGAACTGTCGCCCACTGCGCCGATCACCGGACGTTCATAATACGCCGGACGCTCGGAACCGGCAACAAACATGAGCCATAGCATAAGAAAAGCGGAAACATAATTGAACAAAGGTCCCGCGATCGCGACGATTGCCCGCTGCCAGACCGGTTTTTCCAGAAAATCATCGGGCGCGGACGCACCCTCCCTGACCTCCTCCGGGTTTTCGCCCGCCATTTTGACGTAGCCACCGAATGGAATCGATCCGATGCGGTACTCTGTACCTTTCACCGTTCTTTTCACCAGGGGGGTCCCGAAGCCGATGGAAAAGGCGAGAACTTTGAAACCGCAGAGCTTCGCGGCGATAAAATGCCCGAACTCATGGATAAATACGAGAATACCGAGTACAAGAAGACCCAATACCACGGATATGATCGAAGTCATGTGGTTCCTTTGCGAGAGATTGTTTCCGCCGCGAACCGGCGGGCGGCTCCGTCCGCCGCCTCGATGTATTCCAGCGAGGTGGCCGGCTGCAGATCCAGACGCTCCAGCGCCCGTTCGACGATGTGAGGGATCGATGAAAACGAGATGGTGCCGTCGAGAAAGGCGGCGACCGCGATTTCGTTCGACGCATTGACGACCGCCGGAGCCGTTCCCCCCATTCGGCCCGCATCGATACAGAGCCGCAGGCACGGGAAACGGGAAAAATCCGGTTCCGAGAAATCAAGAGAGCCGATTTCCGGCAACGACAGTCTCTTTCCGTTGAGCGGTAATCGCTCGGGATATGCGAGCGCGTACTGGATCGGAAGCTCCATGTCTGGACATCCGAGTTGGGCGATGATCGCCCCGTCGTGGAACTCGACCATTGAATGGATGATTGACTGGGGATGAATCAAGACCCGGAGGCGCTCATAGGGCAATGCGAACAGATGGTGCGCCTCGATCACTTCGAATCCCTTGTTCATTAGAGTCGCGGCGTCGATGGTGATTTTTTTCCCCATTGCCCATGTGGGATGATTGAGCGCGGCTTCCGGCGAGACGGTATCGAACGCCATGCGGTCCAGCGTCCTGAAAGGACCTCCCGACGCTGTAAGGATAATCGATTCCACCATTGAACGGTCACGGACACCCGACAGGCATTGCAGAATCGCGCTGTGTTCACTGTCGACCGGAACCAGTTCGCCCTTCCCCTGCTCCACTATTCCCCGGATCAGCTCTCCGCCGATCACCAGGCTTTCCTTGTTGGCGAGCGCTAATCTTTTGCCCGTTGTCAGGGCGGCGAGAGTCGGACGCAGCCCTGCCGCGCCCACCAGCGCGTTCACCACGATGTCGCACTCCGTTTCGCGGACAAGCCGCTCCAATCCGTCCGGGCCGCTGAACCATTCGATCCGGCTCCCGTCCGGAACCGACCGGGACAGCATGGCGGCTTCCTTGGGATCTTTGAGGTAAGCTCCGGAGGGGCGGAACTCCCGGATCTGCGACGACAGAAGCCCTGTATTGCTTCCGGCGGCCAGCGCCGCGACACGAAAAAGGTGCGGAAACCTTCGTATGCAGTTGAGCGTGCTCGTGCCTATCGATCCGGTGGACCCAAGGACGACCACTCTTCGCTGTCGTTCGCTCATTGTCATCCGAACACCTTGCCGACCACCCAGGCAAAAAGCGAAACTATGGGAGCGGTGAAAAAGACACTGTCGAACCGGTCAAGAATGCCGCCGTGACCGGGAATGATATCCGATGCATCCTTGACACGGAAATACCGCTTGATGAGAGAGACCAGCAGATCTCCGACCTGGGCGAAAATGCCGATCATTATTCCCAGGACAATGCCGAGCCATGCCGGATAACGCTCGTTTGCGAGGAAAAACCATCCTATGCCGCACACAAGCACGGCCGCGCAGAGCCCCCCGGCGCTCCCCTCCACCGTTTTTTTCGGACTTATCGATGAGAAATGGTGTCTTCCCCACATCGATCCCGTGAAATACGCGGCCGTATCGCACATGAAAATCGCGCCGATCACGATAACTACCCCAAGCTGGGAGAGCATGGTATGGGGAAAAGAAACGAAGAGCGATTGAAAGGGTTCACGGTACAGGTTCATCAGGGAAACGGCGGCGATATAGAGAAATGCGTTTCCGCTGAAAAGCAGGCTTGCACGTACCCAGCGGTTCCGCTGATTGCGGCGCCCCCAGAACATCGCCTCACCGGCGACAAGCATGAGCAGGCCATAGATGCTCAGGTTGGTGGGAAAGGAGCTGTCGTTGCTGAAATATAGAAGGAACTGAAGCCCGAGCCAGACGTAACTGAACCAGAAGGCGTTCTTATGGTAGTGAATGGCAAGCATGCGGGTATATTCGTAACAGGCCAGCATTATTAAAACGAAAACCAGGAGGTGAGCCGGATAGACGGTCGCGATAGATCGTGGAAGTATGAGCAGATCGGTATTGAGTGTCCACCATCCGAGGGGTATTGCCCACAGGGCGAAGAATGCCCGTTTACCCAGATTTGAAAATTTCATGTTTCATGGACCTTCCCGAACCGGCGGTCGCGCTGATTGTAGTCTTTGATGGATGCGATCAGCGCGTCCTTGTCGAAATCCGGCCATAAGGTATCGGTGATGTAAAGCTCGGCGTAAGCCGCCTGCCATAGAAGGAAGTTGGAAATCCGGCACTCTCCGCCGGTTCTTATGATAAGCTCCGGATCAGGGATCCCATTGGTGTAGAGATATCCGGAAAATGTAGATTCATCAAGTGTATCGAGAAGAGACGGGTCCTCGGCCGCACGCCGCGCCAGCATCCTGGCACCGCGCACGATTTCCGCCCTGCCCCCGTAATTGACCGCAAGTAAGAGAGTCAGCCCGTCATTTTTGCTCAGGAAATCGATGCCTTCGAGAAGAACCTTGCGGGTCTTTTCCGGGAGCTGTTCGAGATTACCTATAGCCTGCAATTTTACATTGTTTTCATCGAGGTTTCGCAATTCACGAAGAGTCATTTCCACCAGCAGACTCATCAGCATGGACACTTCCGTCTTCGGGCGCGCCCAGTTTTCAGTCGAGAACGTGTAAATCGTAAGATAGGAAATGCCGAGCTCGCCGCAAGCACGGACGATGTTGCGCAACGCATCTACACCGGCCCGGTGTCCAGCCGTGCGAAGAAGCCCTCTCTGGCGCGCCCAGCGCCCGTTTCCGTCCATGATGATTCCGATATGCCGAGGAACATTCATTCCCGACGCACAACTCCTTGCGATTCGTGAGAGAGCCGAGTTAGCCTCTTGATTTTAAATTGCAGGTACCCGAAAGCCGGATCGCTCGCAGGCAGATCGTTGGCCTGCCGTCATCGAACTCTCCTTTTTTCTCGGTCCGCTTCGCTCACCTTGAGCTGTAGGACCTCAGTCCAAAAATTGCCGGATCGAAGAATCTTTTCATTCCGGGCACCCGATCCGCTAAAATACTCAGGGTATTTCGCCTCTGAATACGCTTCTGCATGATTTCCCGGAACTCCGCTTTAAAATGGAACCGGTAGAAACCTGCCTATTGTTGAATTTGAAAAATCCCCTGATCCATACGCCGAAAGCCTTCATACAAAGTCCGAATCAGGCTTTTAAATATACATTCCACCTGGCCGGTTACGCTCTCACCAATAAAAAAACCCTCGCCCGTGTGCAGGGCCTTGCGCAGGCCTCTACCCGCGTCGAGGGCTGTTCGAAAATCCCGCTGAACGACGGCGAATTACACTTTCATTACTTCCTGCTCTTTTTGGACCAGAAGATCGTCGATCATTTTAATGAACCGATCGGTAGCCTTTTGGATCTCGTCCAATCCTTTTTTCTCGTCATCCTGCGTGATGATTTTGTCCTTTTCTTCCTTTTTCAATTTTTCATTGGCATCACGTCTGATGTTTCTCACGGCGACCTTGTTCTCTTCTCCGATCTTCTTGCAGTTCTTGAATATGTCTTTCCTGCGTTCTTCTGATAGCGGTGGAATCGGAAGACGGATCAGGTTGCCGTCGTTCTGTGGATTGAGTCCGAGGTCGGATGTCTGAATGGCTTTTTCGATGGGGACATTCATGCTCTTCTCCCATGGTTGTACCACGATCATCCGCGCATCCGGCACCGATATGTTTGCAACTTGATTTATCGGCATGGGTGAACCGTAGTAATCGACCGTAATGCCGTCCAGCAGCACCGGAGTAGCACGACCGGTTCTGATTCTGGACAAATCCTTTTTCAGGCTTTCAACGACCTTCTGCATCCGTTGTTCCGCGTCGGTTCGAACGGCCTGAGCACTCACGCTACCCTCCTGTTTTTATGATGGATCCGATGGTATTGCCCTGAATGCACCTGCGAAGATTTCCCTGTTCCATAAGTTTGAAAATAATAATCGGAATCCCGTTCTCCATACAGAATGAGAAGGCGGTGGAGTCCATCACCTTCAGATTCCGTGAAAGCGCTTCTGCATGCGTTATTGCTGCAAAACGCACCGCATCGGGATTCTTCAATGGATCGCTGTCGTATATTCCGTCGACTTTCGTGGCCTTCAAGAGGACATCGGCCCCGATTTCCGCGCACCTGAGAGCCGCGGCGGTATCTGTGGTGAAAAAGGGATTTCCCGTACCACCCGCGATGATCACGACCGTCCCGGATTCCAGGAATGAACGGGCGCGTGCAGGAGTATAAAACTCTCCAGCGCGGTCGATCCGCACCGCGGTCAACACCTGCGCAGGGATGTTGCGGCTGCTCAGAGATTCCGCGAACGCGATTGAATTGATGACCGTCGCCAGCATACCCATCGCGTCGCCGGCGACCCGTGAAACGCCTTTGGCCGTCGCGCCACGGAGAATATTGCCTCCTCCGATTACGATCCCGAGCTGAACACCGGCGGCATATACTTCAGAGATTTCATCTGCAATCCACCCGGTTATGTCCGGATCGATACCTCCCTCACGAGAACCGGCGAGTACCTCTCCGGAAAGTTTGAGAAGCACCCGCTTGTATGCCAGTTCCAAAGCCGCTCCTATTCTTCGGCCCCGAGCTCGAAACGGACAAACTCATGAACGGTGACACCGGAGCCGATCGCTTTTTCTGCTTCCTTGATTCTTTCGGTAACGCTCACCTCGGGGTTCCTGATGAATGCCTGTTCGAGGAGAGTCGTTTCCTGAAAGAATTTCACCATCTTGCCTTCGACAATTTTGTCCCAGATCTTTTCAGGTTTTCCCGAACTTTGCGCCTGAGAAAAATAGATCTCCTTCTCCTTCGCGAGGACTTCGGGCGCGATATGATGGCGGTCCACCGCGATGGGATTTGCGGCGGTCACCTGCATCGCCAGATCTTTTCCGAGAGATGCGAGTTCTCCGCTGTCGAGCCCGGATTGCGCGGAAAGCCTCACCAGTACGCCTATCTTTCCGTTTCCATGGAGATAGGAAAAGACCCGTTCCTTTCCGGCGTCCGCGTCTATTTTCCTGTAGCGACGGAATGTGATGTTCTCACCGATTTTTCCGATAAGCTCCGTCACCCTCTCCTCCACGGTAAGGCCGCCGAATTCGGGTGACGAACACTTTTTCGCAGCGGCGAGG
>CAZGVZ010000151.1:0-8714 GCA_964529145.1 uncultured Fibrobacteraceae bacterium
ATCATTGTGAGGAGCGTCTATACCCCGGTGGGATATGATGTGCAGTCGATACGGGAGATCATAGCTTTGTTGTGATCCGGGAGCGCCAAAACGCGGGCTGGGCAAAAATCGGAAACGGAGATCACGTGGCAGCCAAACGGGAGAGGCCGTCCGTCCGAGGCGGCATATAGAAAAAGGAGTCGAAATCGACTCCTTTTTTAACAGCGGAAACGATTGTTACAGGAACCTTTTTTCGGAAACATGTTCTCCGTTTTCATACAGGAGGTGCGAAATTTCGCCCGCGGGTTTCGGAAAGCTCATCTTGAGCTTCGCCTCGTGCTCCTGGTCGAGCATTTCGGGATCCAGACGAGCGGGGAGCGCCTTATAGCGGTTTCCGTTGACATCGACAAGGAAGAAGTTCTCAGTCTTCAGACGCAAGGGATTCCAGGAGTAGTTGTAGATATCGATGACTGCACGGATCGTGTTGCCGCGATGTTCCATCGTGGGCATGGCCAGAAGTATGTCCCATTTGTTGATGATCTTGAATATGGCCGAATCCGGGATCGGGTCGATGACCGAAAGGAAGGCTGAATATGTGCCGCGGTTCTCTTTCCGGAGCTTTTTCAAGAGATCCTTTGCCTGGGCGTGCGATGAATCGAAAAGAAGGGCGCTCAGCGCATAAAACTCCGCGGTGACGTAGTCATTGGCATCGTTGTTGGTTTTGCCGTTGGTATAAGCGACTTCAGCTTCATCATAATTCTGCTGGGCGAGCTGATCGATCGCGGTCTTTTTCTTCTCGCGCAGGGGAGCGGGGTCGTGCGCGACCGCGATCGCTTTGTCCATACGTTGCCTGGCCTCCTCGATGCGTCCCTTTTTGAGACTGGAATCCGCCATTTGAGCGTACAGGAGAGCATATTGCTGTTTGAACTCCGGCATAACGTCCGCGGTCATCTGCTTTTCGATATCGTCTAGCAGAAGAGGAATTGCTTCCATGTGAGCGGCTCCTTCATTGAGGACCATCGCCGCACGCGCCAGAGTCATTTCGATGTAGCGGTTTCTCGTCTTGAGACCGATTTTCCCCGGGTTGGATTTGACGGCTTTGTCATAATTCATGTAAGCGGTTTTCAACTGGATTTTTTTCTGGTCTCCCTGCAGTTTTTTCGCCGCATTGTAAGCGGCATTTGCCCTTTGTTCGTATGACGACGAGCAGGAAATCGCAAGGATCAAAACGCTTAACCCCATAAAAAGCTTTCCAACCGCTTTCATGTACTCCTCCATTCTTATATATGGTATAAAAAGGTTGCAGGTCACCGTCGATTATGCATAAAGATGCTTTTCTCCAAGGAGTATTGTCAATAGCTCCCGTGTTCTTTGCCAGCATGTCGCCGGGACAACTATTTTCACGGAGGTGAAAACTCAAGGCCCGGTGCCCGCTCTCCATCATTCGGACGCGGTTACTCCGGCGGAAACGTCCCGCAGAGGAAAGCGATGAACCATACAGATACAACTCCCGGATACAGGGCCGCGCTCCATATTATCGAGCGGCTCGCCGATGCCGGGCATCAGGCGCTTATCACGGGTGGAACCGTGAGGGACATGATAATGGGGCAGAGTGCCGGAGGAGACATCGATATCGCCACCGACGCCCGACCGGAGGAGGTGACCTCTCTTTTTCCCCATACTGTTGCGGTAGGGGCGAAATTCGGCGTGGTGGTCGTGGTGGAAAGAGGTTTCAGTTTCGAGGTGGCCACTTTCCGGTCGGATGACGGTATCGACGATGGCCGGCACCCTGCCGCGGTGGAGTACACAGACGCCCGTCACGATGCGCTCAGGCGTGATTTCACCATCAATGGTCTTTTCTTCGATACCGGGACGAAAGAGGTGCTCGACTATGTCGATGGAAAATCGGACATAGAAAACAGGGTTATCCGCGCGATAGGGGAACCGTCGCTTCGTTTCCGTGAGGACTATCTTCGTATGTTGAGGGCCATACGGTTTGCCGCCCGTTTCGACTTCATCATCGAGGAACGGACCTGGAAAGCGATAATCTGCCTGGCGAACGGTATTACCGCGGTTTCCATGGAGAGAATTTTCACGGAGCTGGACAAGATGTTCAGGTCTCCTCATGCGGATCGCGCGTTGGAACTGCTCGACCGTTCGCAGCTTCTGGCTCTCGTTATTCCGGAAGTCTCGGCCCTCAAGGGGATCGCGCAGCCGCCGCAGTTCCATCCGGAAGGCGATGTATTCGAGCATACGAAAAAAGCGCTGGGACTGCTCGGAGCCGATCCATCCCCCGGTCTGGCATGGAGCGTTCTGCTGCACGACATCGGGAAGCCGCGAACAATGTCCATCACGGACAGGATCCGTTTCAACAATCATGACAAGGAGGGTATGCTTCTGGCCGAGAGCGTACTCCGGCGGTTACGATCATCTAACGCATTGATAGAGGAAGTCACCGCGAGCGTGGGAAATCACATGAATTTCATGCAGGTCCGGAATATGCGGCTGGGCACCCTTAAAAGATTTCTTTCCCGCCCGACAATAGAGACCGAACTCGAACTGCACCGAATAGATTGTCTCGCGAGCCATGGAAATTGCGACAATTATCACTTCCTAAGAGAGAAGCTCAGGCATTTCAAATCGGAAACACTGAAACCCGAGCCGCTTCTCAGGGGCAGGGATCTTATCGGACTCGGATTCACACCCGGGCCGCTCTTCGGAAAGATTCTCGCGGAAATTTATGAACTGCAACTCGAGGAGGAGGTGAGCACCAGGGAGCAGGCGATAAGTTTCGTGACATCCCGGTATCACGTTTCCTGAAAACGAGAGGGTTACCGCAGTAATGGACTGAAACCCAGGCAGTGCGTCGAATCGACTTCTGCACGTGGGGCCATTCCGGCTGCGGTACCAATCGAAAGGATGGTTCCGGACAGACACGATTTATTTTCAAGTCCCTGTTGTACCCTTTTCCTGCAACTATTATATTTTAGTGTATTTCATTCAAGTCTGATTGGAAAATACGGGCTGCAAGCCCGTTTTTGCTATTTACCATCGCAACCGGGTGAAAGATGTCCGCACTTGAACAGGTCCGGCCGCTTGTCGAAGAGAAATGCAGGAATCTCGGATACGAGCTTTTCGAGGCACGTCTTTTCAGGGCGGGATCGCGTTCGATCCTGCGGATCTGCATTGATTCCCCGGCCGGAGTGACGATCGCCGATTGTGAAAGGGCAAGCAACGAGATATCGGTGCTTCTGGATGTCGAGAATTTCCTTGGAGGACGCTCTTATGTCCTGGAGGTTTCGTCCCCCGGTATCGACCGGCCTTTGAAGACGGAACGGGATTTCCGTCGAATACTCGGAAAGGAAGTGACCGTCCATCTCAAGGAGCCTGTCAACGGTAAATCGCACTGCAGGGGAGTCGTCATCAGTTGTGAAAACAACGCTCTCGACCTCGATTGTGACGGCGCGGCAGTGACTCTGTCGCTCGATCAGGTGCTGAGCGGAAAAGAAGAGATCAGCTTCAAGCGATCCGGGAAGGAACAGCAATGAATAAAAAGGGAAAAAACGAGGCAGTGAAGGGACTCGACATCGCAGCCTCCATCGGCGCGGTGACCAAGGAGAAAAGCATCGGCATCGATCTGGTTCTCGACAGTCTCAAAGACGCGCTTACCACCGCCGCGAAAAAATATCTGGGCAAGCCGACGAGAGTCGAAGCGAAGGTCGACCGTGACAAAGGTACAATCGAGGTCTACACGCGACAGGTCGTAGTCGCGGTGGTCGAGGATCCCGAGTTACAGATCTCGATAGACGAGGCGAAAGAGATCGACGACGATATCGAAATAGGCGACGAACTGGTTCAGGACCTCGACATCGAACAGTTCGGAAGGATGGCGATCCAGACTGCGAAGCAGGTCATCATCCAGCGGGTGCGGGAAGCGGAGCGCGAGAAAATATTCGCCGATTACAGCGACCGGGTGGGAGAACTCGTCACCGGGACCGTACAGCAGATCGAAAAAGGGAACATTCTGGTCAATCTCGGGCGTACCGAGGCGCTGCTGCCCTTTCGTGAACAGATCAGGAAAGAGCATTACCGCCAGGGTGACAATATAAGGGCCTGCATACTCGAAGTGAAGAATAACCCGAAAGGTCCCCAGGTAATCGTTTCCCGCACGTGTCCCGAATTCCTCGCGCGGCTCTTCGAACTCGAAGTACCCGAAATCTTCGACAAGACGGTGCGTATTGTAAAGGTCGTGCGGGACCCGGGACACCGGTCGAAGATCGCCGTCACTACCAGCGACAGCCGTGTCGACCCTGTGGGTGCGTGCGTCGGTATGCGGGGAAACCGGGTACAGGCAATAGTTCGCGAGTTGTCGAACGAGCGAATCGATATCATAAACTGGACCGAAGAGCTTTCGCTGCTGGTGCGGCGTGTGTTTTCGCCCGCGGAGGTAAAACGGGTCATTCCAGTGGGAGAACGCAAGATTACCGTGGTCATCAGCGAAGAGGATCTCGCGCAGGCAATCGGGCGCGAGGGCCAGAATATCCGCCTGGCTTCGAAAATGCTCGACAAGGAGATCGATGTTTTCGGCGATGAGGAGTTCGCGAACATGACCGACGAGCAGCGTGCGGCGGCATTACATGAAGGTCCGCTACCGGAAGCGGCCGCTCAGGAAGAGCCTTCTGCGGCTCCTCAGCCTGCTGAGGGCGAAGCGGGAGCCGAGGAGACGGAACCGGAGGATGCCGATACCGAAATGGCCGTGAGCGATATCGATTCGGATGGCGGAAATCCGAATGAAGAGGATCCGATACTGGGAGAGATCGCTCACGATGCGATCGAGAAACTGGCCACTACCGACGAAGATGCCGAAGACGCCATGGATAAAGTGCCCCCGGAACTCGGAAGCGGGCCGGAGTCGGCGTAACGTTAATCCCGGTCTACGCAAAAGGTAAGCGGGACCTCAAGCGCGGTGGCGCCTGATGCTAAACGTAATTGAAACTGGTGCCGTGAAGTCACACGAGAGGTAAAAATGGCAAAAGAAAAGGTTTACAAACTGGCTCAGGAATTCAAAGTGTCCAGCGAGGCGCTCGTTCAGATGCTTCGAGGAATGGGTATTCCGGTCAAAAGCCACATGAGCACGGTGGACGAGAGTCTTCGAGACGATATCAAGAAAAAATTCGAACAGGAACGCGCTGAGATCAAGAAAGAATACGAGCGGAAGAAGCAGATGCTCACACGCGCTCGCGAAGAGTTGATCGGGAAACCGGAAGAGGAAACTCAAGCCGCGTCATCCGTCTCGCCGGTCGCGGGTCAACCCCAGGCCCCCGCTCAGGTCCCACTTCAGGAAACGGCACCGGGTGGATCTGTGAAGGAACACCGCGGCGAAAGGGAACTTCATCCTCGGCGAGCTTTTCCCAGGGAAAGATCATGGGGAGGTTCGGGAACTGCGGGCGGGAGAGAACAGACCTATATTCCCCGTTCGCCGCAGTCGTCCTTTGCTCCCGCGACGACTGCTCCCGCGGCCGAAGCGGCTCCCGGAAGCGCCGGTAAGACCTCCTCTCCCGGCCGTAAGGACAGGAAAGACAAGAAGAAACCCAGGAAAAGAAACGAACGGCCTGAGATCGACGAGCTTCAGCTCAAGGCGAACATAAAGAAGACGCTGGCGAAAATCGGTTCGGGTTTTTCCAAGAAGAAATACAAAAAGGACGTGGTGTCCCACGAGGAAGAACAGGGCGAAGGTACGAAAAACGTGCTTAATGTCGCGGAGTTCGTCACTGTAAACGAACTGGCGAACATGATGAACGTCGCCATCTCGGAAGTGATCGCGAAATGCCTTGAATTCGGATTGTTCGTCACCATAAACCAGCGCCTTGATTTCGAGGCCATTGAGATGGTCGCGGATGAATTCAACTACAAAGCTCAGCTCATGACGGAATACGTTCCCGAGGTGGAAGAGATCGAAACAGATACCTCCGAAGGTCAGCAGCATCCCCGTGCTCCCGTGGTTACCGTTATGGGGCATGTCGATCATGGAAAGACTTCGCTGCTAGATTATATCAGGAAAGCGAATGTAATTTCCGGAGAAGCGGGAGGTATCACTCAGCATATAGCGGCGTACGAAGTGCAGACTCCGCAGGGGCCCGTGACGTTCCTCGATACACCAGGTCACGAGGCCTTTACCGCCATGCGCGCCCGCGGATCGCAGATCACAGATGTCATCGTGCTTGTCGTGGCGGCCGATTCGGGAGTGATGCCGCAGACCAAGGAGGCGATCGACCACGCCCGCGCAGCCGGGGTTCCTCTGGTGGTGGCGATCAACAAGATCGATCTTCCGACCGCCAATATCGACCGGATAAAAGGAGAACTGGCGCAGTACAACGTTCTGGTCGAGGACTACGGAGGACAGGTGTCCTGTGTGGAGATTTCGGCGAAAACCGGTCAGGGAATCGATCGTCTTCTGGAAGTACTCGCTCTCGAAACCGAAATACTCGAGCTCAAAGCCAATCCCGAAGGAAGGGCGCAGGGCGTGGTAATCGAGTCCGAACTTGATAAAGGAAAGGGGCCGATCGCCACGGTTCTCGTTCAGAAAGGAACGTTGCGGAAAAGCGACGCTTTCGTCACCGGTACCCATTACGGTCGCGTCCGTGAACTCTATAACGAGCGCGGGCAGATGATGGAAGGCGCAGGACCTTCCAAGCCGGTGCTGGTGCTCGGGCTCTCGGGCACTCCGCAGGCGGGCGACTCCTTCAGAGTGGTCGATGACGAAAAGGATGCGCGCGAGATCAGTGCCCGCCGCAGGCTGGCCCAGAAAGAGCGTGAAATACGGCACATCGGAACGGTCTCGCTCGACAATCTCTACGAGCAGATCAAGGCGGGAAGCATGCAGACGCTCAACCTGATCATCAAAGGCGACGTCGACGGATCGGTCGAGGCGCTCGCCGCATCTCTCGAAAAGCTCAGTACTGATGAAATAAAGGTGTGCGTGATACACAAGAGCGTCGGAGCGGTCACGGAAACCGACGTCAACCTCGCGATAACTTCCACCGCGCTCATTATCGGATTCCATCTGAGTCCCAATTCGAAAATCCGCGATTACGCGAAAAGAAACGGTGTCGAGATCAGGACCTACCGGATCATCTATGAAGTCCTCGACGATGTAAGGAGCGCCATGGAAGGGATGCTCAAACCGGAGATTCAGGAAAAGATAACCGGAACCGTAGTCGTCCGCAAGGTTTTCAGAGTTTCAAAGGTGGGTACGATCGCCGGATCGATCGTCGAGTCCGGAGCCGTACACCGGGGAGACCGGGCCAGGCTCATTCGTGACGATATCGTAGTCGCCGAGGGGCGTATCGGAAGCCTCAAGAGAGTCCAGGAAGATGTTCGGGAAGTGCAGAGCGGGTACGAGTGTGGATTAACAATTGATAATTTTTCCGATTACCGGGAAGAGGACCGTATCGAAATTTTCGAGGAGGTCGAAGTGGCACGGAAGCTCACTTCCGCCGTTCGATAGGGTAGCGATGGCAGCACCGCATTTTCATAAGGAACGGTTGTCGGAACAGATGCGTCGGGAGATATCCGCGGTTATCGCGAGAGAACTGCGCGACCCCCGGATACCTCCGGTCCTCACCATCACGAGAGTCGAACTCTCTTCCGACCTTCGGAACGCCACAGTGGGTGTGAGCGTGTATGGGGGGGAGAACACTACGGTCGCGGAGGCGGTAAAAGCCCTCAATACCGCGGCTCCCTTCATTCAGCGGCTGGTCGCATCACGCATCACTGTCAAACACTTTCCCCGTTTTCATTTTAAATACGACGGATCCATAGAGCACGCAGAGCACATTCAGAAGCTTCTCAAAGAAATTCATGACGATGTGGAATGATTTTTCCTCTCTTGTCGCCGCGAACCGGCGATTTCTCATTTCATCTCACCTGAGCCTTGATGGAGACTCGATCGGCTCTCAGATCGCCATGATGTGGTACCTGAAATCATGTGGAAAACATGTCGAGATCTACAATGTCGATCCGGTTCCCCGCAAGTTCTCCTTTTTACGTGACAGCGGATTTCTTCGGACCGAACGGCCGAACGCTCATTTCGACGTCATGGTGGTCCTCGACTGCTCCAATCTTCACCGCCTCGGATGGGATCCCTGCGGTACCGCTCCGGTGCTGGTGAACGTGGACCATCACAGGGACAATACACGCTTCGGAACGATCAACATCGTCGACCATTGCGCCGCGGCCACGGGCGAGATCATCTGCAGATTCTTCAGCGAGAACGCGATCGACTACCCCCCTTTTGTGGCGGAGGCGCTGTACACCGCGATACTGACGGATACGGGCGGGTTCCGGTTTTCGAACACTACGAGCACCATTCTGAGGATATGCGCCGATCTCGCCGACCGCGGAGCGCCATGTCCAGTCATTTACGAAAAAGTGTACGCCTCCCATGCCCCCCAGGCACTGCTGCTCCAGTCGAGGATCTGGTCGACATTGCAGTATCATCTCGGCGGAAGAGTCTGCAGCATGGAACTTCCTCTCGCCATATTGCGTGAACTGGGAGCCCAGTACAGCGACAGTGAGGGCATGGCGGATTACACCATCACTGCCGAAGGGGTCGAGGTAGGTATAATGGTGAAATTCACCGACACTGAATCCCATTTCAGCCTTCGCTCCAGAGGCAGTGTGGATGTCGGAAAGATCGCCCAGAAAATTCCTGGAGGGGGGGGGCATTTTTCGGC
>CAZGVZ010000152.1:0-8673 GCA_964529145.1 uncultured Fibrobacteraceae bacterium
GAGCTCAGTCCGATTACCATCAGATAAAAATGAATCCTCATTTTTTTCTCCATTTCAGGATTTTATAATAACTTATAATCTGTTCGCATCTTCGTTTCAAGAGCGGACATCCATGAAGACCCCAATCACTTCCGGATTTTTTCCGAATCCTTGAATTTTTCAGTCATTTTCCTGATACGATCATTCAGTTTCGCCCGTTTTTCAGAAACCGGTGTCTTGTCTTCATTTCCATTAAATAACGTTTCGGCATCGACAATCGGCTCAACATCCTCATGTCCATCCCGGACACCGCATGCCTGCCAGGAGAATTCCACGTCACCGAATTCCCTGAATCGGCCGATTTCATAACGACGGTAATCCGTTCTTTGACTTTTTCAGCGGTCGATTGTACAAAAAAAGTCGTCGCGAGCAGCGCCGGGATCGAAACGTACCTAAATCTCTTCATATGCGAGCCTCCGGATCGGGTGTGTGGAGTAAACGAGATCCATTTTCATGATGCAATTCGGGCAGGCCCGCCGGCAATACCGCCTCCTCCCTCACTCCGAAACGGTTCCACTATATACCTGATACCAGTCTACTGGAAAAAATGTGATTCACGACGCGATCATCCGGACCCGCTGAGCGAGGACAGACCTCGAAACCGCCGCGGAATGCGGTTTGCTTATTCCCCGCTCATGCACAGTGACATGACCCGCCGATCCTCCGCTGTTCCGGCCTGCGGCAGTCAAGTGACAGCCGCAGGCCCGCCCCTGCCGCTTCGCGGCCTTCCACGTTTCGATTCCTGCTCCTCAATGGCCGGGGCGCTCGCGAACTGTCTCCGGAACCGTCCGTTTCCCGCAGGAGGGAACGTCCCGTCCATTATCGCTCCGCTTATCCGAAGCCTCAACCGGCTGCCTTCACCCCTGCGCCGTTTTCTGTTTACCGAAGGAGTCTTTCTGGAAGCCATGCCGGAGCGGCATGCCGGCCGGATCGATGCCGAACGCATTTCACGCGGCATTCTCGACCTTTACCCGGACAGGAGCTACCCTGCGGTCGCGATAGGCTCCTCAGACGGCGCTGCGATACATCTATGCGCAGCCGCGGGTATTCCCTGGCTTCCGCACACAGTCCTCGTCTCCATCCGGCGCAGGCTGGACCCTGATGACATAATTGGTGATATCGCATGGGGAAAGAATCCCGCAGCGATAGTCACCGGGAACAATCCCGATCTTGTCGTTCATCAGATGCACGACCCGGTTCAGGACCGATTGCACATGAGCCGGATCGCCATGTTCCGGCTCAAACGGCGCGTTCCGGGCGCAGCCTTCGAGCACTTTCTGCGCACCCGTCTGCTTCCCGGCGGAAGCATACTGTTTTTTGACTGCACATTCAGATGGCCGGTAATCCGCGTGAGAGAGCGCCACTTCTTCCAGGTAGGGGGATTCGGTGAAATCTCGCCCGGGGAGTACTATACCGGCGGTCCGCGTATCGCCCATTTTCTCGCTTCCCAGAAATCACGATGCGGAACTTGGGACACTCCAGGTCCCGACGTGACACGCCCCGAGGGTGAATGGGGAACCGTACGTGAGTTCGTCGACTCGGTCGAGGCCTTTGCGGCAAGGGAGGGATTCCGCTTCGTTCCCGTTCGTTACGGGATGCCCGGCGACCTCTCTCCGGGAACCGCGGAACTTTACGAGTCCTGGTACGCAAAGCACGGCATTGCCGCGCGCAGGGCCGCACTCGAATGTTTTTCGCTGATCGATCCCTGGCTTACGATCGCGACCGGCTCCATTCCGTTCTGGATGGTCTTCTCCACCGACAGCTCGGCATCTACCGCGGAGCGTTTCATTGCGGACCATGAAAAGTTCGATGAGATTCTCCTTACCTTGATACCCATCGGCATCAGGGGAATAGGTCAGACGGAACTGACCCGGTGGCGCAGGATCACGGGCTACGCCCGGAAGCGGGGCACGCTGCTCGGTATCGACCCCGCGGCCTATCCCCTCGATCTAGCGGCATTTACTGAATACCACAGGCAATGGCGAAAGGTATGCAGGATGCCGCGCATGCCCCCGCCTCTCCGGATCGAACGGTTGCTGGATTTCCTGAAACGGACATACGGATGAGTATACTGGTCCGATTGCCGGTAAACCATGACGGGAGTACATATCATCCCGGTTCGGCGGAGGGGGAGGTTTTGCGCACACCCATCATGCTTGGACAGGTTACTGTCTCTTTGCCGCTCCCCGGTTCTCCCGGTCTCCTCCTCCCGGCGTTCCTGCCGCGTCGTGTATTCGAGAATACCCGTTGCCGGAATGAGAAAAAGAGAGTCCGATAAACGAAGCTCTTTATGGAAACGATACGATCGGACCATCTCCCTGGTGCCGGCGGCAGATCGATACGTACAACGGGTAACGTGCTTCTTGTTGGCACAAAGTGTGCGATTCCTGAAGAGTCTCCGTGTTCGATCCCGATCTCCTTCGAAGCCTCACTTTCCTGGCGGTAAAGTGAGAGGACGGTTCCAGAGGTTTCACTCATGAAGATAACGTTGCTGCTCCTTTTTCTGTTTTCCGCGCAGGCTCAGGACACCGTCAGGCTCACGCTTGACAATAGCATCGAGATCGCCCTGAAGAAAAGCCCCTTTGCCGCAAGAAACGCCGCGGAACGGAATCAGGTTCAGGCTTCGGTCTGGTCCTCGCTTGGCGGAGCGCTTCCGAATCTTTCACTGGTGACGGGATTCGACCGAAACGGTCCGGAGGTCGATTTCGATTTCGGCATTCCCCTGGTCCCGCCGACACTGGGCCCGGTATTCTCCAACAACGAATACTCGACGAGTTTCTCGGTAAGCCAGAATCTCCTCGCACTCCCGGAATGGTGGCGGATAAGACAGGCATTGCAGGCGTCCCGGAACGCCTCGGCGACTTACACGGGCTCCCAGGCCGATCTTGCTTTCGATGTGATACAACGATATCTGGAGCTTGTGCGACAGAGGGTGAATCTCGGAACAGCCCGAGCTTCGGTCCGGCAGAACGAGGAGCAGGCGCGCGTCACCCGCGCCCAATTCGAACTGGGCTCCATTGCCCGCCCCGAACTACTGCGTATCGAAGTGGCTCTCTCCCGGAGCCGCATAGAACTGCTCGACGCCCGCACCGCCGTGGAAGACGCGCAGCGCACCCTCGCCAATCTGCTGGGGATACCCGGTCCCATAGCGGTCGATACAATGCTCGCGTTTCCGGACACTTCGGTTTTCCATCCCGGTTTCGACTCGCTGCTCGCGCAGGTTCTCGACACCAATCCGTCAATCGCCGCGGCTGCGTACGGCCTTCGTGCATCCCTCACCGGCAGGCAGGCGATATGGCTCGAAAAGATACCCTCTATCTCCGGATCTTTCACGTACGGCACTACCGCTCCGGAACTAGACGAGCTGTTCGGAAACTGGAGCCGGGGAGATTACTGGGTGCTTTCGTTACGGCTTACCTGGAGTATCCTGGAGGGGCTCGGCTGGTACGGAAGACTCAGGGATGCCGACGCCCGGGTATCGGCCGCCGATGCCGGCCTGCGCATCTCCCGCAATTCCGCGATAGAGCAGTTGCGCGAGGCGTGGTCGGACCTTCAGACCACGCGCGAAGGACTCGCCCTCATCGGCGACCTCACCGAGGGTGCGCAGCTGCAGTACGAACTCACAATGCAGAAATACCGCCTCGGCGCAGCTTCCGCTCTCGATCTGCTGACAAGCCAGCTCGACTATGTCGAATCGAAACGTCAGAGCAACGACGTGATCGTCGATTACTATCTCGCCGAAGCGGAGATCAACCGCCTTCTGGGAGTATGGAGAGGCCCGATGGGGCTAGAGCGGAGATCCGGTCCATGACGCGGCGGAAGGTGATGATTTTCGGGGCTATAGCGGCGGCAACGGCCACGTCGCTTTTCTTGATCTTCCGGAAACCCGCGGGGACAGAGGTAGAGACCGCGGTCGTCGGCCGGGGCGATCTTACCGCTACGGTATCCGCCTCGGGAGTGGTGCAACCGCTCCGCAGCGTGGAGATCTCGAGTCCGGTTTCAGGAGAAATCGATTCACTGCCGGTTCGGGAGGGGCAGGAGGTACGCAAGGGTGATTTACTGGCGCAGCTCGATCAGACCGCTTACCTCGCCCAGGTCAGGCAGGCCGGGGCACGGCTCGATCTCGCGCGTGCAAACCTCGCACGGAGCAGGGCGCAGTTCGAAAGGTCACGGCAGCTTTTCGAAATGGAACTCATCTCCCGGCAGGAATGGGAAATCGCGCAGGCGAACTACCGCGTTGACCGGGCGCAGGTCACCGAAGCCAAAGCCGCGCTCGACCACGCGACCGACCAGCTGACCGACACAAGGATCACCGCTCCGATATCGGGCACCATCACGAGGCTCGACGTGGAAATCGGCGAAGTTATGGTCCCAGGTACCACTAATATTCCCGGAACCGTACTCATGGTGCTCGCCGACCTTTCCCGCATGGAAGTAGCCTGCAGCGTCGACGAGGCGGACATTTCCAGAATCCGGAAAGGCCAGCCTGGAGAGATCGAGATCGACGCGTTCAGGGACCGCACATTCACCGGCACCGTCACGGAGATCAGTCTTGCATCTCTGCAGAACGGGTCCCCCGCCACAACCTCGGAGAGCCCTGTCGTGGATTACGAAGTATCTCTGCTGCTCGAAGACACTGCCGCCTCCGGGCTAAAGACGGGAATGACCGCTGACGTGGAGATCATCACCGCCGAACTGCGCGACGTTACGCTCGCTCCACTCCAGGCGGTGGTCACCCGTAACTCTACCCGGCCGGGCGACACTGTTGCGGGCGCGCCCGGAGACGACGGACTGGCGGAGGTCATATTCCTTTACGACCGTGGATTCGCGGTAGCCGTTCCAGTCACGACAGGGGTCGTGGGCGAGGAGTACATCGAAATAAAATCTGGAATCGAACCCGGTGCACGTATCATCACCGGGCCCTTCAGCGTCTTGCGCGGGCTGGAAGACGGAGAACGGGTCAGGACAGGCGAATGATCATAGAACTCGAGCACATCGTGAAGACCTACCGGATGGACGAGGTGACCGTGAAGGTGCTCGATGGTCTCTCGCTCTCGATAGACAGGGGCGAGTACTGTTCGATCATGGGGCCGTCGGGCTCGGGCAAGTCCACGCTCATGAACATCATAGGATGCCTCGATTCCCCAACCGAAGGTACTTACTTGCTCGAAGCGGTCCCTGTTTCCTCCCGTAGCGACGACGAACTGGCCGCGATCCGAAACCGGAGCATCGGGTTCGTGTTTCAGACCTTCAATCTTCTCTCGACCGATTCAGCGCTGCACAATGTGGAACTTCCGATGCTTTACGCGGGCGTACCACCCAATGATCGAGAGGAAACGGCGCGTCGCGCCCTCGAATCGGTCGGACTAGGTCACCGGGTCCGCCACCGCCCGGCTGAGATGTCGGGGGGCGAGCGCCAGCGCACCGCGATAGCGCGTGCATTGGTCAACGACCCGCCCATCATTCTCGCCGACGAGCCGACCGGTAACCTGGATACGAAAACCGGAGGGGAGATCATGCGGATATTCGGGGGGCTGGCCGCCGGGGGAAAAACCATCGTGCTGGTCACACATGACCCACAGGTCGCGGCACATGCCAGGCGCATCATCCATCTGCGCGACGGCAGGATCGAACGCGAAGAGAAGGTTCCGGGTGAGCCCGTTTGAACTGCTACGCCTGTCGCTGGGAGCGCTGCGCGCGCACAAGCTCCGATCCATCCTCACCACGCTCGGGATCATGATCGGGGTCATGACCGTCATCGGTATGCTCGCGCTCATCGACGGCCTCAATTCGCTGGTGGCTGCCCAGCTCTCCTCAATAGGCAGCAATACCCTTTACATCCAAAAGTTTTCGTGGGTCATGAGCCGTGACGAGCTCATCCAGAGCCGCAGCCGCCCCAACCTCACGCCCGACGACGCGGAGGCGCTCGCCGATCGGCTCGATAAGGCGCAGCGGGTAGCGCCCATTCTCCGGACTTTCGTATCGACCCAGTATGGAGGAGAAACCCTGGACGCGGTCGAACTCATCGGTACCACAGCCGATTATCTGTATATCGCCGATTTCGTCATCGAGGCGGGGCGGCCCATCTCACCCGTGGATGTGGAACAGAACCGGAGAGTCGCCATAATCGGTTCCACTGTGTACCGCAAGCTGTTCTCCCCGCTCGATCCGCTCGGCACCGATTTGAGGATAGGCCAGCATTTTTTCAGGGTGATCGCGGTGCTGCAGGAGAAAGGCGCTCTGTTCGGCGCAGATCCGGACAATATGGTCCTGATCCCCATCTCGGCCTACACCCGTCTCTTTTCAGGCTCCGTGACCCGTCGCGGCGAAAACTCGGTTACGATAGCGGTGCTTCCGGAGAGTCCCGAAGCGACAGCTCAGCTCAGGGACGAGATCACCGGCATCCTACGGCGCCGGCGGCGCGTTCCTCCGGGGGAGGAAAACGACTTCAACATCAACACCGCCGACCAGCTCATGGAAACCTACCGCACCATCACTGCCGGTATCTTCGGGTTGATGATCGGAGTCACGGCTCTCTCGCTCGTTGTCGGCGGCATCGGCATCATGAACATCATGCTGGTCTCGGTCTCAGAACGCACCAGGGAAATCGGCGTCCGCAAGGCGGTCGGCGCCCGGCGCCGCGACATTCTGTCTCAATTTCTCACCGAAGCCGTCACCCTGTCGATCATCGGAGGCACGATCGGCATGGTGCTCGGATTCCTGTTCGCTTGGGCGATATCCGGGCTGATTCATCTTCCCGCAGCGGTTTCATGGTGGTCGGTACTTCTGGGCCTGGGATTCTCCGCGGTGGTGGGCATCTTTTTCGGCTGGTACCCCGCCCGGCGCGCGGCAGGGATGAATCCGATCGAGGCTCTGCGGCACGAATGAACCCCTACCCGGGTGGAGTCTCCCTGTCATGAAGCTCAAGGTTGGGCTGAAGGCGGATGGGGTATGAAAATGCTTTCACCAAAGATATTCAATTCTTCCGGTTCTTGTGCTGTCAATTATGAAACCATTGATATAATCCATGCCCGGTCCTGTGCAAAAACGCGGGCGCCAGCTGTGGCTCAACCGTAATTTTACCATGTTCCTGTGATTTTTACGTTTACATGTCTTATTCAGTCCCCCCTTGGCAAGGGGTAGCGTGACGACGCGAATAAAGTCTCCGCGATACCCTGCGCGGAACATTATTTTTATCCCATAATAAAATCAGGGCTTCCGGCCTCTGGCCCCAATCATAAGGATCGAGGTATGAATATGCGTGGTACTCTGCTCTCAGTTCTAGGTATTTTCATCATGGCTGCATCAGGACAGGATATCGATATACGCGGTACGGTGGTGAATCAGGCGGGGATTCCGGCAGGAGGACTGGTACTTTCGCTTCAGGCATCTCAATTGAGCGATACAACCGACTCCCTCGGAAAATTCCGGTTGCGAGGAGGCAACACTCCGGTAGTGCGGGAACCGGCAGCGGATGCCCCCGGGGTGCGCTTGTCGGGCAATCGGCTGCATATACCGCATGGAACCGGACCGGCCGGAGCGAGCCTGAAGATTTTTGATCTCAGCGGCGCGCAGACCTGTTCGCGGAACGACATTCATCCGGGGCAAACCATTTCCCTGACCGATTTCGCGAGCTCATCCGGCATGCGGGTCCTCGATATCACTTACGGCAATCGCAATTACCGGTTCGGTTTCATCAATATGAACGGTACGATCGTGAGCCGGAAAATTCATTCAGGCGTGCAGGGGGGCATGCCGCGGAAAAGCGGCTCGACGGCAGCCGGAGATTCACTGATCATAATGCGCGGAGAGCGGGTCGAGTTTTCGACATTCCGGAACTCCCTGACCGACAGCCTTACGATTCGTCTGGATCTGATTCCTCATGAAGTGGTAGAGATCGCCCTTGCTGAAAAAAACCGTTATCCCGACGAAGTGGGCAGGGATCTCGCGGGGTACCCAGGAACCATTTCGACGTTTCTCCAGAAAACCGGTACCGGTCCGCATGATTACGAAGCGTGGTGTTCGGAATTCGTTTCATGGGCCTACAGGGCGGCAGGGTATCCCGTCACAGGGGGCAGTCAGGGTGGCTGGATGCTTCGGGGCTCGACCCAACTCCGCTCCTGGTTCCAGAAGAACGCCCAATTCATCGATCGGAACGCCCCCGACTGGAACACGTTCGAACCCGCTCCAGGCGACTTTATCCGCTACGACAACCCTGAAGGCGGCCACAGCGGTATCGTACGGTCTGTCTCGAACGACACGCTGTTCACCGTGGAGGGGAATGTGAACAATAAGGTGATGTTGCGCAAGATCGTACAATGGAGAACGTACCAGAGCGGTTCGACCTCCATCGACGGCATCGGAAGAAGGAGCGGTGTGACAGAGCCGGTACTGTAGTTGTTTGGACACTACATGATCGAAAAATTTGACCTTAACCGATCATTTTGATCAATTCATTGGTCAGACTCAGGAATGCCGAGTTCGTCTTTGCGATATTGTAGAAATCTGCATTCGGACGTCTGTCGTTCCATGCGGCCGGAAGCGGTGCATCTGCCGGCGAAGGGAGCTCCAGGATGAGTTTCGTCGAAGTTTTCCCTGCAAGATCCGCGATCTTGAACGTGTAGCGCACACTTT
>CAZGVZ010000153.1:0-5109 GCA_964529145.1 uncultured Fibrobacteraceae bacterium
GAAAGAGGTTTTTCGAACGCCAGATGGGCAAAGGGGTCCCCACCGTGCAACCATGACCGGTAGCACCGTTCCGCAAGCCGGAGATTGTAGGGGAAATGTCCTCCTGTGATTTCGCGGAGACTGAATTCGACCTGACGCAGAGCCCCTTCGAGCAGGTCGGGATCGAGGCCCCCGCGAACGATGTTTTCCAGTGTGGTCATGATGAGACGCTCGATCTCTCCGGCGTTCCCGGGCTTGGCCTTTCGTAAACCTGCGGCGAACACCGTCTGCCGGAGATCGCTGTCGAAACCGGAAATGTCGGCCAGGTCCTCTCCAAGACCCGAATCCACGAGCGCGCGTTTAAGCGGAGAACTCTCGGTGTCGAGGAGATACCAGGAAAGTATCTTCCCGGTGAGCGCAGCCACCGGATCGGTGGCGTCGCCGAATATCCATGCCAGCGCCACCGTTGCGGTTCCGCGGTCCTCCTGAGGCGCCGGGGCCTCGACCGTGCACGACCGCGGCGCGTCCCATGGCTTCTGCAGGGGAATATCGGCCCCGATGGGGAGGGAGGAAAACCGGTCAAGATATGTCTCGTCAAGGAAACGGAGGCTCTTTACCGAAGGAATGTTGCCGTAGAGGATGATGAACGCATTCGAGGGATGATAATATTCGCGGTGAAAGGACCGGAACTGCTCGTATGTCAAGTCGGTTATATGCTCGGGATCGCCGCCGCTTTCGAAATGGTATGGTGTGTCCGGAAAAAGCGCCGCGATGGTCTTCCGGTCCACATGACTGGCGAAGTTGGAGAACACTCCTTTCATCTCGTTGTAGACGATTCCTTTTATCCCGACAGGCCCGCTCATGTCTTCGACGTCGAAATGCCATCCTTCCTGATAGAAGGTGTTTTCCGAAAGAACAGGATTGAATACCGCGTCGGCATAGATTGCCGAAAGGTTGAAATAATCTTTTTCCACCTGCGAAGAGACAGGGTACACCGTTTTGTCGGGATAGGTCAGCGCGTTCAGGAATGTCTGGAGCGACCCCTTGAGCATCTCCTGAAATGGATCCTTGACCGGAAAGCGGCCGGATCCGCAAAGAACCGAATGTTCAAGGATATGGGGGACCCCGGTGTCGTCGTGAACCGGGGTCCGGAACGCGATGGAGAAAAGATTGTTGGGGTCTTCATTGAACAGATGGATCAGGCGCGCCCCGCTCTTCAAATGGAAAAAGAGGTATCCCATGGTGTTGAGTTCGGCGATGGGTTGAATCCGTTTCAGGGTGAATCCGTGGATCGTGACGCCTTCGTGGAGATCGGGTTGCGGAAGTGCTGGATGCATCGATTGGAATGCCTTTCTACAGTCGGTTGCAGTGATGGAAAATAGATCCTGCCTTACAAAATGATGAAAGTTGATGTGACCGCAGCCTCCCGGCTTGAATCGCTGCCGTCCCATGTACTAGTTTTTTATACTGTTACCTGCCTTAGACGGGCACACGATCGAAGAGAAAAAACGCTTTGCTCATCGGTCCGGCAAATGAATCGGCCGCGCTGTGTGAGTCCGGTGTGCACAGAACGGGTAACATGTTTTATCAATTTCCATGCCAATACTGAAAAACCGGTAATACCCTGGAATGATTCTTGATACCGTGGGACAACGGAGTTGAGCCGGTTCGATATCAATCATTCCGAACAGACGGAGAACGGCCCCGGTCGCCTTCTTCCGGTCGGATTCGTATCCGAACCGGTTTTATGCGCCGGATTCCGGTGTTCGCGATTCCCGTGGAGAAGGTCATGAAAATTTCCAGATACCTTCTGATGATCCCCATACTGTTCTGTACCGAGTCATGCGGTCAGCACGACGACGCGGTCCGTGAGTTCTTCGGAATAAACTGGACGGGAACGGCCGCGCTCAGAAACGGTGACGGATCGACCGCGCTGCAGGAGATCCTGATAGAATCCGCAATCGATGACACACTCTACAGGGAGTTCAAGCTTGCGGTCACCTACTACCGTCTTCGGAATTACAGCACCGCGCTTTCCATGATGCGCAATGTCGTGCAGCGCAATTCCGCCCTCGCTCCGATCGTGTATGTATATATCGCCGAAATCGAACGCGAGCTCGGGAGAACCGGGAATACGCTTGCGGCCTATCGGTCGGTTCTGCGTGGAGAAATTTCTCCGCGTTTCCGTCATTACATCTATGAAAAGCTAAGGGGAATCGTGGAGCAGGATACCGCTATAGGGATGGAACAGGCTCCCTGGCTCGAGGATTATTACCGCTGGCTCGCTCCGGAACAGGAGATTGCCATCCGTTCCGTGATCGACACCGTAGATGTATTCATACGGGAAGGCCGATGGCGGGCGGTCGATTCCATCATCATGAACCGTCCTTTTTCCGGCAAGGATGCATGCCGTTTCGTCAAAACGATCAGGGCTTCCATGGACGAGAAGGAATTGAGTACGTCAAGCCTTTTCATGTGCGCACGGATGGCGCGGTCTTGCGGCGAACTTACCCTGGCCGGCCAGTTTCTCGATTTCGTCGAACGACGGGAAAGCTTTCTCGATTCTATCCCCCAGCATCGATATCTTTATTTCCTCGCGGAGCTGAAATACAACCAGAACGAATGGCGTGACGCGATCAAGCTCTACAAGAAATACATGGGGAAATTCGGTCAGGACCCCGAAGCTTTGCTGTCGATCGCCCGTGCGTATAGGAAGATGGACCGGGAAGACCAGTCGGCGGTCTGGTACGAAAAGCTGATGCGGGCCTATCCCAGGCATCCCAAGACGCAGGAAATACTCTGGTTGCGCGCCTGGCAACTGGAGGAGGACGGTCAATACGATCGCGCCATACAGTATTATGAACGTATCTATACCCGGTTCAGGAAAGGATCCAGACTGGATGAATCGTATATTCGCCACGGCCTCTGCCGTTATAACCAGAAAAGGTACGACTCCGCACTGACTATCCTCGAAAAATTTGTCAATAAGCTGCCGCAGTCCCCTTTGTTGCTTGCCGGTTATTACTGGCAGGCCAAATGCTGTCTTGCGATGAACAGGAAAAATGAGGCCATCACGATACTCCGCCTGATTTCCCGCAAGGATCCTTTCGAGTACTATGCCCATCGTTCCCGGCAGTTGCTTCTCGAAATGGGTGATACTTCGGATGTCCTCATAGCGGCAGGGTATCACGGAATGCAAGTGCTCGGATGGTTCGATTCGATTTCTCAGGCCGCGCCGGAACGGAAAGAACTTGCCGTCGGCGATTCGATCGCTTTCCTCTGCGGCCTGTACCTGGCCTCTATAGGTGACATCGAAAAAGCGGAGTTTTTTCTCGAACCTCTGGAACTGGGGTTTCCCGGCAATCTGGCCCTTCAATATAAACTTGCCCGCCTCTACATTCAGGTCGATGCCACAGCACAGGCTTTCCGTATTGCCCGTCGCCTTACCTGGCGGATACCCATGGAATTCCGGTCCGAACTGCCGCTGGAAATCTATAGGCTGTTCTATCCCGCTTTTTACGCGGGGGCCATCAGCCGTGAAGCGAAAAGATACGGTATAGATCCCTTTCTCATAAGCGGCGTCATCCGGCAGGAGAGTATTTTCAATCCGCAGATAGTATCTCCAGCGGGAGCCGTAGGCCTTATGCAGATCATGCCGTATACCGGCAAGTACATAGCAGAGAAAAACGATGCGGCATTCTCCGTGGATTCGCTTTATGTACCGGAATTCAACATACGTTTCGGAGCCTACTACCTTCATGAACTTTTGCAGAGGTTCGGAGGCAATATGGTGCTGGCGCTGGCCGGCTACAATGCCGGACCGCATAATGCACAGCGCTGGGCCAAAGAGAACAGAGACAAGGAGATCGATCTGTTCGTCGAGGATATCGGGTTTACCGAAACCCGGGGGTACGTTAAAAAGGTGCTTGCCAACTACTGGACATATCGCTTTTTGAGTTCTTATGAGCCTCCGCACGAGAAAAAGATGGCAAAACAAGAAGGATGATCCCCGTTTTTTCACTCTTCAGAGGCGTGGAGCGGATTGCGCACTTTCCTTGATCTGTCCGCGTGTCCCTCTTATTTTTATACATCTAAAGCGAAACCAAAAATTTCCAGGTTCAGAGGAGGTCGTATGGTAAAAAGAATGGCGGTTTACGGAGTTTTGGCGTTCACTCTGCCGATCGTTGCCCAGGACGAGGAAACAGAAGAGGAGAAGAAGGTAAAGGCACAGGAAATCGTGTATGAACAGCCCACGGAATGGAGCGTTTATCCGGCCGATGAGCCGGTTTCGACCTTCGTGATCAACAATGACGAACTCTGGTACGCCACGCCGTCATCCGTTTTTTGCGCGAGCATCAAAAAGAGGTTGGTCCAACCGTATCCAAAACTGGGTGAAATGGGTGCTACCGACATTACCTGCATGGCCTCGGACGGCCGGACGGTCTGGATCGGAGGAAAGAACGGTGTCGCGATGCAGAGCGGAAAGGAGTTCAAGGTTTTCACCGCTGAAAACGGTCTCCCCGACAACTCCGTAAACGCTCTTGCGGCCTCGGGCGGCAAGGTATGGGTCGGCACCGATAACGGACTGGGTTGCTACAGTTCGGGAACCTGGAAAAAATACACGGCGCAAAACGGACTCCCGGGCAACAAGGTCCAGGCTTTGCTGGCCACCGACAACGGCCAGATATGGGTGGGAACCGCGAAAGGAATTGCGGTTTTCGACGGATCCTCCTGGAAGATTTATGACATGAAAAAGGGGCTGAGCTGGAATAACGTCAAGGCGCTCGCCTACGATCCACGCAAATTCACCGTGTGGGCCGCGGTAGGCGAAAAGGATATAAATTCGTTTCTCAAGGGTGAATGGAATACGTTCATGGACATCCAGGAGGGGATTACCTCGCTCATGATCGATTCGCAGTCCCGCGTCTGGGTCGGATCCACGACAGGTCTCGTCAAGTACAACGGGGAGGAGTGGATAAACGATCCCAAGAAGCTCAACATTCCCGCCGCACAGGTGCAATGGATGCAGCGGGACGGCGCGGGAAACCTCTATTATGCATGCGAGAATGGTATCGTTCGTCTGGTGAACCCGTATCCGTTTTGAGGATGTCCAAACGTAGGGGAATGAAG
>CAZGVZ010000153.1:5119-8664 GCA_964529145.1 uncultured Fibrobacteraceae bacterium
ATAATTTTTACCTGAGGCGGATATGGAAAAAATAAGAATTGCGGTTGTCGGTATCGGAAACTGCGCGAGTTCTCTTATCCAGGGCATTTCCTTTTACCGGGATAAAAGACCCGATGAGGCGATCGGTCTTATGCATTGGGACATAGGCGGGTACACTCCTTCGGATATCGACGTGGTCGCCGCGTTCGATATAGATGAAAGGAAGGTGGGGATCGATGTCGCGGAAGCGGTTTTCGCGCCGCCTAACTGTACCGCGGTTTTCTGTTCCAAGCTGCCTTTGACCGGGGTGAAGGTTACAATGGGAGCGGTTCTGGACGGGATTTCCTCCCATATGGCGGAATACGAGAGGAATCGCACTTTCTTGGTGAGCCAAAGACACGAGGCGACCGCTGAAACCGTCGTGAGCACGCTCAGGGAGAGTGGCGCCGAAATGGTTCTAAACTATCTGCCGGTAGGTTCCGAAAAGGCGACCCGGTTCTACGCGCAGTGCGCGCTCGAGGCGGGAGTAGGATTTGTAAACAACATGCCGGTTTTCATCGCCAGCGACCCCGTGTGGGCTGGTAAATTCGAAAAGAGGGGGCTTCCTCTGATCGGCGACGATATCAAAGCCCAGCTGGGGGCGACCATCACGCATCGCGCGCTAACCGATCTGTTCAGGAAACGGGGTGTGAAACTGGAGCGTACCTACCAGATCAACACAGGGGGGAACACCGATTTTCTCAACATGCTCAACCGCGAACGGCTCAAATCGAAGAAGATTTCAAAGACCGAAGCGGTGCAGGCCGTTACGGCAGAACGCCTCGAAAGCCACAACATCCATATCGGGCCATCGGATTATGTGCCGTGGCAGAACGATCAGAAGGTCTGTTTCATACGCATGGAAGGCAAGCTGTTCGGCGATGTTCCAATGAATCTGGAGCTGCGCCTGTCGGTTGAGGATTCCCCAAACAGCGCGGGTGTGGCGATCGACTCGATCAGGTGCTGCAAACTGGCTCTCGGCGCGAAGGTCGGCGGCGTTCTTGCCGCACCATCCGCCTACTTCTGCAAACACCCCCCAAGACAGCTGCCCGATGACGAAGCGTACCGGCTGACCGAGGAGTTCATCAGGGAATTCGGTTTGCGGCCCGAACCCAAAAACATTACACAGGGGATCGCACATGGCGCAACGGTTTAACACTGAGGAGATTTTCGAACTTGGAATTCAGATCGAGAAGAACGGAGTCTCCTTCTATGCGACGGCTGCTGAGAATACGGTCGATCAGGGATTGAAGGATCTCTTTCTGCGTCTTTCGGACTGGGAGCGCACCCATGTGACGCTCTTCGAGAATCTTCGCATGAAGCTGCCTCCGGGTACCGGGGAATTCGATCTCTTCGATCAGGACAACATGGTTCACCTCTACCTCAGGGCTGTGGCCGACAACAACATTTTCGTCAAGGGGCTCACGCTCGGTTCGGATCACGTGATTTGGACCTCTCCGGTCGCGGTGCTGCGGACAGCCTTGGATTTCGAGAAGGATTCGGTCGTTTTCTTCTCTTCGCTCAAGGAGATCATGGACGAAAAAACCGGCATATCCGAGGTGGAGAAAATCATACATGAAGAGCTCAATCATATCGGATTTCTCACAGGAGAAATCCGAAAGCTCGAAAAGTGAGCGGAGAGTGTGATACCCGTGCGGAAACCGGCCGGAGCGGCTGTGGTTTGCCTGCTGTCGGCCCGGCTTTTCATGTGTTGTTCCGAAGCCCCGCGGTATACCCGTCGTTCGGCTTCTCCCATTCCGGGGAGCGTTTCACACGATTGTCCAGGGGAAATGCGCGCCGGTCGTGGCGGACCGGGAAACAGCGGTTCAGGGACGGAGAGAGTCAATGGTCCGGGTGGCTTCCGTCAGACCGGAAAGGCGACTTACTATGCGGACAAATTCCATGGCCGCAGAACCGCCAGCGGTGAACGGTACGACAAAAACAGGCTTACCGCCGCCCACAGGAGCCTTCCCTTCGGAACGACGGTGAGAGTGACGAATCTCCTGAACGGAAAAACCGTGATCGTGCGTATCAACGACCGCGGACCACTGAAGGGCGGACGGATCATCGACCTGTCGAGGGCCGCCGCGATCGCGGTCGGGATGATTTCACAAGGAGTCGTACCCGCGGGAATAGAAATTGTCGAATAACAATCATTTTGCCTTTTCGGCGTTGTGCGGCCGACATAGTGAAACATAGATCCATGCGTGTTCTTCCTCTTTCCTGGTACCTTCCCACAGTCAGGGGCCTCCTGAGGAACATCGCGGCGCGCCGCGCGGTGTATCCCTTCTACGCGTCGTTCAAACTGACCTCCCGCTGCCATTTCGGGTGCCCGTTCTGTAATGTCAAAAAGAGCCCTGTCCCCGACCTTTCCACCGGGGAAGTGAAGGCGATTCTGCGCAACCTGTCCCGTTCGCCGGTGCTCCTGACCAGCTTCGAGGGAGGGGAGCCGCTGTTGCGTGAGGACATAGGCGAGCTTCTGGCATTCGCCAGGAGCTGCCGTTTCTACCTGCTTTTCACCACGAGCGTGAAAAATCTGCTCGACTACCCTCTCGAAAGATACGCGGAGTGCATCGATTTCCTCCATGTATCCATCGACGAAGGACACGATAACCTCGCGCTCTTCGACGCGCTCCCTGCCATAGTCAAGCTTCCTTTCCAGGTATCGGTGCAGACCGTCGTCACGCACGATACGGTGGATGCGCTCGAGGACAAGGTGCGGCGCTGCCACGGGTCCGGGGCTAATATCGTCGTCATACCCGCGACGCATGTGGACTCCACCGAAAACCGTTTTCCCGATATCGAACTGCTCGAACGTATCATTTCCACACTGCGATCCAGATACCCGGCCACCATACATACCCCGCAGGGTTACTTCAAGGCATACCGGAAAGGGGCCTGCTCTTCCGCATCTGTGGTCATCGCACCGGATGGCGCGCTCTATTACCCCTGTCATGTTCTTGGCCGCAAGGGGCCTGACCTGCGGACCACGGATCTCACTTCCTGGTGCTCCTCTTCCGAGGCCGCGGAGGGAAGGGTTATAATGAAACGGTGTACGCGCAATTGCGGCTGGTACCAGTACTATTCGATCGACTCCTACACCTCGATCACATCTGTATGGGAAGCGTTGAAGCCGATCTTTCGCAGGGTCAAGAACACGGGTTGAACCGCTGAAACGGCGTTGTTCATCTGATCATCAGCATGAGACGGGTCTCGCAAAGGATCCTGCGCTCATCCGGCAGATATATGGTCCGGTTGAAACATGCCTGCCGCGGTCGTCTCTGCCGTCCCAGATGATCTGGTGGTGTCGCGCCGACAGGAGAATCCCACTCCGGAATAATTGTTGACGGCTACCATGACGTCCGCATCGATCGGTTCTCTCCAGGACCCGGAACTGCATCATGAGGAGGAGAATAGTGATTACGGCGATTGAATCAAATCAAGAGCCGATGAAGATAACGGTGCTGATCGTCAGGAACAGCTCCTGTTGCGGGGTGATGTATATTTATGTTACGTAAGAAGTTACG
>CAZGVZ010000154.1:0-3763 GCA_964529145.1 uncultured Fibrobacteraceae bacterium
GGGTATACGCCCATGCGCGCGCGCCGTATTGCCTGGTCGTCCAGGTCGGTGCCGAAAATGCGGATGTCGAAAGATCTGCCGAGCCGCTGCCGCAACTCGTCGAGAATGATCGCGATGCTGTAGGCCTCCTCGCCCGTGGCGCAGCCCGCAACCCAGACGCGAAACTCCTGCGTCTCCGAGCGTTCCTTGATCAGTTCGGGAAGATACTTTTCCCCAAGAATGGCGAATGCCTCCGGGTCGCGGAAAAAGCTCGTCACGCTGATCAGGAGCTCGGAAAAAAGCATCTGCGCCTCCTGCCTGTTGTCGTGCAGGAAATTCAGGTAGCCTGCCGTGTCCCTTAAGCCGTGGACGCTCATGCGGCGCTGTATTCGGCGCTGTATGGTGCTTCGCTTGTAAGAGGAGAAATCGTGTCCGAGGCGCGATCGCAAAAGGCGCAGGATGGCATCCATGTCCTCCGGTGAAAAGGCCCCGGCTCCGGGTTCCTCTCCGGCGTGTTTCAGGTAAGGCGCGCGTATGTAGGCGATAATGCGTTCCGGCATGTTGCCGGGGGTTTCCACGTAGTCGACCATACCAGTATCACGGGCGCTAGTGGGCATGCCCGCGTATCTTGCGGAGGGCGGCTCCTGGGCCAGAGTAAGGCCGCCCTGCGCCTTGACCTCCTTCATTCCTCCTGCGCCGTCGCTGCCCGTACCTGAAAGCACGATGCTGATTGCCCGTTCGTGCATGTCCAGCGCAAGAGAACGGAAAAAGAGGTCGATCTGCATGACGAACGCTTTCATCGGATCGATCTTCGCGAGCTTCAGCGTACCGCCTTCGATGGTAACGCTCGATCCGGTTCCAAGCACGTATACGCAGTTAGGCTTGACGTGCACGCCATCCTCGATCTTAACGACCTGCATGCGCGTCTCCCGCCCCAAAAGCTCCGGCAGCACGCTCTCATGAGCGGGATGCTGGTGAGTGACGACGATGAAGCTCATACCGGAATCCGGAGGCATTGCGCGGAAAAGCTCCTGAAGCGCCTCCAGGCCGCCAGCGGATGCGCCGATGCCCACCACGGGGAATGACTCGCGCCCTTTTTCAGGTTCCTCGCCGGAGTTGGTACCCATGGTCGATTCCATTTTTTCGCTCACGATGAATTTTCCTTATCTGGAGTTGGTGCGGGGAGAATGAATGTTTCAAATCATAAAATATAGCAAATGTCGCTCCCGTCCATATTCACTGCATGCTTGTACAGTGAGGCAATTCAAAACCTTTTCGGTTTTTTTAACACAGGAAACAGCCGGCTCTGCCGGCAGGGCAAGACGGCACCTTGGAACGCGATGCGTTTTCCCGTTTTCCGCGGGCTGTTGTCAGCTTCAACCATGCCACAGCTTTGCAGGGTGGCGGCCTGGTTCATACATTACCGGGCGCATGTGTTTCATATTGCCTTCGGGGGTCTTGCGGTGAATCCACGGTCGTGTGCGGGCGGGTGTGAGATGCTACCAATAAGTATTGACTTTAACGAACAGTTGTGTTTACGGTAAGGGAGCCAGGATCCGGCACGGTTTTTGATTTACTGAAATACCGGATGTCTTTTCAAGGCCGGAATTTGCAAGGCGCAGCTTTAATGATGCAAGGGCTGCGCGAAAACGATTTCTCCTGAAGTTTGCGAGGAACCCATGAATCACGATATTCTTGCGATAGGAGCCTCGGCCGGAGGGGTCGAAGCAGTGAAAACCGTCCTTTCCGGACTGCCGGAGGACCTCCCGGCATCGGTTTTCGTCACAGTCCATACCGCTCCCACAGGACTCGGATATCTGCCCCAGGTGCTTGCCGCGGAGTGCCCCCTCGAGGTCAGGCTGGGGCAGGGAAAAGATGAAATAAGACAAGGATGCGTCTATATCGCGGCACCCAACCTTCATCTGCTCGTGAGGCGTGGATATATTCAGAGCCGTTTCCTTCCCAAGGAGAACGGAGTGAGACCCGCAATTGATCCCATGTTCAGGTCCGCCGCCCAGTCCTACGGAGCGAGGGTGATCGGCATGGTGTTGACCGGAATGCTGGACGACGGAACCGCCGGCCTGGGCATCATCCGCGATATGGGCGGACTCACGGTCGTCCAGGACCCTGGTGACGCAGCTTATCCCGAAATGCCGCTTTCGGCTATTAGAAATGTCAAGACTGATCACGTTACCTCCCTCGAAAACGCCTCCTCACTCATTGTTGACCTCGTCAACACCGAGGTGATCCTGGAGGTTTCGGCGAAGTGGGCGGAACCGAACCGGAAGAGCCTGGTTATGACCTGCCCCGGCTGCGGAGGAGTCCTCACGCACTACGCGAATGAAAATACGGTCTGGTTTCAATGCAGGTCGGGACACCGGTTTACGTCGGAATCAATGATGTTCGATCAGAATTCCATGGTCGAGGAACTTTTCTGGCGCCTCCTGTCGGTCCTTGGGGAAAAGGAGGACATGGCCCGGACCATGGTTTCCGACAGCCGCGCGACCGTCACCTCGATGATCGATCCTAAATATTTCCAATCCCAGGCGGATGCCTCGGTGGAAGCTCAGAAGTGCCTGATCGCGATGATCGACAGGCTCGGGCCGCTCCTGTTTCCAGGCGTGGAGCTTAGGAACGGGCCGGGTAAATGAGAAGGTTTCCTCGAAACGCACCGTCGCGGTTCCTTGATTTCAGGATAAGACAATTACTGAAAGAGAAATGGACGAGGGGCAGCAACAGCCAGGAGCCGCATGGCGCTTGTAGGTCTGTCAGGCGCCTTTTCCCGGGGCAGGAATTCACCGGGCCCGGTGTCGCCATGTCAAACCAGTCGTCGCTGCGGTAAAGGAACCACCCGTCGACAGGTGAACCGGACGGTGAAGCGACCGTTCATACGCGATAAGACCCGGATCATATCGATAAAAGGAGTATGCCGATGGCCCGAAACATCAAGCCAGGAAATGTATCTGTCATAGACAAGGCGCCGACCGGAATTCAGGGATTCGACGAGATAACCTTCGGGGGGCTTCCCAAGGGGCGGCCGACGCTCCTCGCCGGTAGGGCAGGATGCGGTAAAACGCTTTTCGCCATGGAGTTCCTTGTCCGCGGTGCACGGATGTTTGGAGAGCCGGGGGTTTTCATGAGCTTCGAGGAGCGTTCCGAAGATCTTATAGCCAATTTCAACTCCCTTGGCTTCGGTCTTCAGGAACTGGTGGAAAAAAATATGCTGGCAATGGATCATGTGGCGGTCGAACGGGCCGAAATAGAGGAAACGGGGGAGTATAACCTCGAAGGTCTCTTCGTACGACTCGATTATGCGATCGAATCTGTGAACGCCCGCAGAGTCGTTCTGGATACGATAGAATCGTTGTTTGCCGGTCTGGCCAACGAAACGATACTTCGCGCAGAATTACGGAGGTTGTTCAAATGGCTCAAGGACAAGGGAGTGACCGCGATAATCACCGGAGAAAGGGGGAAAGAAATCGAAAGCGTCACACGTCACGGACTGGAGGAGTATGTCGCCGATTGCGTCATATTGCTCGAGCATGTGGTGCACCAGCGCATCGCGACGAGAAGGATGAGGGTGATCAAATACCGGGGATCCGCACATGGCGCCGATGAATACCCTTTCCTCATCGACGATACGGGCATTTCCGTCCTGCCTGTCACGTCACTGAACTTAGACCATGAAATTTCGACCGGGAGAATATCGAGCGGTGTCGAGCGGCTGGATGCCATGCTGGGAGGCAAAGGATTCTATCGCGGCAGCAGCATACTCGTATCGGGC
>CAZGVZ010000154.1:3773-8609 GCA_964529145.1 uncultured Fibrobacteraceae bacterium
TCCACGCTGGCGGCAAGTTTCGCCCGATCGACGTGCACTCAGAACAAGAAAGTGCTCTACTTCGCTTTTGAAGAAGCGCCCCGGCAAATCATCCGCAACATGCGATCCGTCGGCATCGATCTGGAAAGCTTCATTGAGAAAGGTTCGCTGCGTATCCAGGCCGCACGGCCCACGGTCTGGGGGTTGGAGATGCATCTGGCTGCGATGCATAAAGCGATCGTATCGTTTCAACCCTATGCGGTCATTTTGGATCCCGTTTCCAATCTCGTATCCGTAGGTGAAGAAACCGAAGTGCGGTCTATGCTGACCAGGTTGATGGACTTCATGAAGTCGAAGCAGATTACAGGGCTCTTTACCGACCTCGCTTCCGGAGGAAATTTCGAGGAGGCTACGGGGGTAGGTATTTCGTCTTTGATGGATACATGGATCTTCCTGAGGAGTGTCGAGATCAACGGCGAGCGTAACAGAACCATCTACGTGCTGAAAGCCCGCGGCATAGCTCATTCGAATCAGATGCGCGAGTTTCTGCTCACTTCCGGAGGAATAGACATCACCGATGTCTACACAGGCCCAGCGGGTGTGTTGACAGGAACGGCTCGTGTGGCGCAGGAAGCCAGAGAAAGAGCCGACAAGATGGTGCGCGATCAGGATATGGAAAGGAAACAAAGGACGATAACGAGAAAAGAGGAAATCATGGAGAACCGGATCAGGGCGCTGCGGGCTCAGTTCGAGGAAGAAAAATCGGAAATTGAAAAGGAAATTCAGGAGCAACAGCTTCTGGAGAGAATTCTGGAGCAGGACCGTCGCGCCATGGCTGAAATGCGGCAGCCGGATTCGAAAAAATAGGAATGTTTTAAAGGAGTGATGATGGAAACTCAACCTTCTGCAAGGAAAGCTGCACCAAAGAAGAACAGCATTAAATCGGTACAGGCGAAGAAACCCCCTAAAAAATGGTGGCTGCGTCTTTATGTCGCAGGGCAGACCCCGCGTTCTCTTGCCGCGTTTCAGAACCTGAAGAGAATTTGTGACGAACATCTGAAGGGACTGTACGAGATTGAAGTCATCGATCTGCTCAAGAACCCGCAACTGGCAAAAGGTGACCAGATCGTCGCCGTCCCGACGCTGGTGCGCAATCTTCCGCCTCCGGTAAAGAAGATAATAGGCGATCTGTCAAACGCTGACCGGGTTCTCATAGGGCTGGACATCAGGGAAAGAAAGTGAAGGATATGACAAAAAAAACCGAGAAAAAGAGCACCACGGAAGAATTCGAGGAAGCCCTGAAGAGGAAGGATGCCACTCGCTTCGTTCTCCGGCTGTTCATTACCGGAATCACTCCAAGGTCGACCGAGGCGATCGAGCAGGTACGCAGGCTCTGCGAAAAACATCTCAAAGGACGCTACGAACTGGAAGTGATTGATTTATATAAAGATCCTGCTGCCGCTAAAACCGACCAGGTCTTCGCCGCGCCGACGCTTATAAAGTTGTTGCCTTTGCCGATCCGGAAGATCGTCGGTGACATGACCAGAGAGGAAAGATTGCTTGCGGGATTGGATATACAGATCATGAATATCGAATAGCGAAGGCGACGATGAAAAATGATGCCGGCGGGAAGATGTCACTCAAACAACGGAACGAGGAGCTTCGCGCACTTCTGCTCGAAGCCGAAGAAAATCTCGAGGCGATACGCAGCGGTAAAGCCGATGCCATCGTCGTGCAGACCGGGGAGGGAACGAAGGTCTTCACTATCCAGGGTGCGGAAATAGCTTACAGGATCATGGTCGAGACGATGTACGAGGGTGCGATTACCCTCGATGCCGAGGGGATCGTGATGTACGCGAATACAAGGTTCTGCGAGATGCTGGCGATTCCATGCGCTAACCTGGTAGGAAAACCGGTTCAGACGATAGTGGCGAAAAGCCGCCTCGATGATCTCGAAATGTTCCTGAAAAAAACGCATTCCGGATCCTGCTGCCACCAGGATTTCGAGTTTCTTAGAAGGGATTCCTCCGAAATACCGGTGTATTTGTCCAGTGCTCCGCTCGACATATCGGGCAGGCATGATATATGCGTTATAGTCAGTGATCTGACCGAACGCGTGCTGAGTCAGCATAAGCTCCTGGAGCTGAACAATTCACTCGAGCAAAAGATAAAGGAGCGTACGAGAGAACTCGAAAAACTGACCACCGGCCTGGAACACAAGGTGAATGAACGAACTTCACAGGTGCGCGAACTTGCTAAAGCGCTCAGCCTGGCGGAACAGAAGCAGCGTCAGCGGCTTTCGGCGGTTCTTCACGAAAACCTACAGCAGACGTTGTTCGCCACGAAAAGCCGCTTCGGTCTTCTCAAGGCCTCGTTGTCGGAGGGGGCCGGGGAGGAGCTGAAAGAAGATATCGCGGAGCTCGAGAAACTAACGGAAAAAGCTCTGGACACCACCAAACAGCTGGCGATAGAGTTCAACCCTCCCGTTCTGCGGAACGAGGGTCTCGATTCAGCACTCAGGTGGCTGGCGGATCATTTCCAGAAAAGGTACGGGCTGCACGTCACGGTCGATGTCTCGAAGGGTTTTCTGGTCATTCGCGAAGAAGAACGTCTCCTCATAGTGAATTTGATAAGGGAACTCCTGGCGAACATAGCCAGGCATGCGAAAACCACTGCTGCGTCAGTTTCGGTGAACCGCGTGGAAAATCACATCGTTATCGCGGTCGAAGACAAGGGCGTCGGCTTCGATCCGGAGCAAGAGAAAAAGATCGCACGTGGAAAGGCACATATGGGCCTGTTCAGCATCGAAGAGCGGTTGCGGTTTTTTGGCGGAACTCTGCATATTCATTCCCGTCCCGGCAGTGGAACCAGGATCGTCATGTCTTTGCCTTATGATCCCAAACAGAAACAGCTGGGTGTGGAGTGATGGTTAAAAAGAAAATACTGGTGGTGGAAGACAACGAGGACATGCTGATCCTCTACAAACGCCTCTTTCGCAGAGAACACGATATGGAGATATCCTTCGCTGACACTGCGGAAGCCGCGCTGCAGATAATGGAGACTTCTCCTCCGGATCTCATGCTGATCGATATTTCCTTGCCTGGAATCAGCGGCCTGGAGCTTTCCAGAAAGGTCCACGAGAGCATGCCGGCCGTAAAGATACTGATAGTATCGGGCCATGAAATCTCCCGCTACCGGGAAGAAGCGATGAATTCCGGCGCTCTGGAGGTGATGTCCAAGGATTTCAGCGTGGAAATAGTTAACAAGTGCAGGGAACTGCTCCGGAACTAATGAGCGGTTTTCCGGAACCAAAGGTGAAAAAGCAGGCGAACAGAACCGATTTGTCAGGATGATCGTTCAAAAACAGGAATTGGGGACGGTGTCAAATATTATATTATTGTTAAGATTCCATAAAAAATTTTCCTGCCTGGCAAATCCCGGCTCTGATGGGGGTTAAGGTGAATGTATCGTATGAGTTGCTCGAGGTAATATTGATCTTGAGTGGCTATTGATTTGAAAATCTACGTCACTAAATTCATCTACTGCACTTCCTCGCTTACTTAACATCGGTATTTTTGGCAAGGATTAATACTCCTGCCGCATCAATCACCCCAGCGCGCCGCCGAGATCCTCCATCAAATCCTCCGCATCCTCGATGCCCACTGACAAGCGCATCAGGCCATCCGCGATTCCAAGCCTTTTTCTTATTTCGGAGGACACTTTTGCATGGGATGTCGTGGCAGGGTCGCAAATGGTGGATTCGATGCCCCCGAGACTCAGGGCCGGTTTGATGAGTTTCAGCCGGTTCATGAAGGCATGAGCCGATCCCTGGGAATCAGCGGTTTCAAAGGAAAGTATGGCCCCGAAACCCGACATCTGCCTCCTGGCGATCCCGTGGCCGGGGAATGACGGCAATCCGGGATAGTTAACTTTAGCAACATGCGGATGACACGATAAAAATTCCGCAATCCGCTGTGCGTTTTCCGTTTGCCTCGCCACCCGAAGCGACATGGTCTTCATGCTCCGCTCTAATAGCTCGCACAAACGGGCGTCGAGGCTGCCGCCGAGGCAAATCGCCGTTTTGGCAATTTTACTCATGACCTCCCTACCCCCCAAAACAGCCCCGCAGCACAGATCGCTGTGGCCGTTTAAATATTTCGTACCGCTGTGGACCACAATGTCAATGCCCAGGCTCGCGGGATTCTGGTTGATCGGCGAGGCGAAGGTATTGTCGATGACGGAGATGACGCCTTTGGACCGGTAGTGATCAGCGATGCGTTTAATGTCAACGATCTTTAAAAGAGGATTCGTGGGAGTTTCGATGTACGCCAATTTCGTCTTCGCGGTTATCGCGGTATTGATCGCCTCGGCATCCGATGCCGCGAAGGTAAAATCGATCCCGCGTTCGGAAAGCAGATCGGTCATGAGGGCGTGGGCGCCGCCATAGATATCGTCCTGGATGACCGCATGGTCGCCCGGCGCAAGAAATGTCACGAGCACCGTGGATATGGCCGCCATGCCGGAGCTGAAAACCAGTCCGTCCTCGCACCCTTCGAGGTCCATGAGCTTTTCAACGACCGCTCGTTGGTTTGGGATGTTGAAGTAGCGCGGATACATCCGTTTTTCGTTTCCGAGGTATTCAAATACCGAGGAAGTGAATACCGGCGTGTTGATTCCCCGCGTGGCCTTGTCACGGTAGGTTCCCGAATGCACGCACTTGGTGGTTGATTTCATGGCGATACCTCTTCTTGCAAATCCCGGCCCCGATGGGGTTGTGGTGAATGTATCGTATGAGTTGCTCAAGGTAATATTGATCTTGGGTGGCTATTGATTTGAATCTTTCCGAAAACAATGGAC
>CAZGVZ010000155.1:0-219 GCA_964529145.1 uncultured Fibrobacteraceae bacterium
CCAGCAGCCTCCGATGAGCAGATCGGTCCTTTCCGGAATCCGGTGAACGAGCCTGGAGTCCTTCCCTGCGATATCCGCGAGAATCCCGGTCGTACCGTCGGTCGAATGGTTATCGATCACTATTACGTTGTAAGGAAAGGAACTTTTCTGGGAGAGCGCGCTCCGTACCGCATCTGCAATTGTACGGCGGCGGTTCTTCACCGGAATCACGACCGTAGC
>CAZGVZ010000155.1:229-1856 GCA_964529145.1 uncultured Fibrobacteraceae bacterium
GAGTGATGAACGCCCCGGTCCTCCGCAGGTGTGCGGTGGCGATACGCTCCATTTCGAGCTGGTACTCCCGGTTGCGCGGGTCGACGTAGGCGAAATGGCCGCCTGCGCTTCCGCTTGCTGCCTGGCACCTGTAGAGCGGCTCGGGAAGGCGAAGCGCGGGAGCGCTTTCGCAGAGCCTCAGCCGGAGATCGTACATGCCGCCGAAAGTCATGCCTTCCGCGTCTCGATCGAACGATTTCCGGATGATCCCGAGTATGAGGCCGTTGGTAAGCATCACCGGTCCGAAGTCGAATGTGTCACGAATGCTTCCGGGTTGATAATCAATGAGCGGGTGAAGCCGGAGTCCGCCATCCGCTCCGGCATCGTAGTAGTCGCCGTATACGATCGATGAACGGCTGTCGCAGAGGCAGCTCACCATCCTCCGAAGCCCCCCGGGATGAAGCAGGGGAGCTCCAGAGTCCACGAGCAGAAGATGCCCGGCACCGGTGCCGTGAAACCAGTTCAGGCAATCCCCGACCGCCTTTCCGGACCAGAAACGGTCGACGCGCAGCACGGTCTCCTCCGCCTCCGGAGTGTCGGGAGGCGCAGCGACCGCGAGTGCCTTCACCATTTCGGACCGCTTGAGGGTAGCGATCGTTCGCCGCAGCAAACCCTCTTCATGCCGCCGTACCAGTACCGCAACTGAATCCATGATCATATCCTTTTCGAGCTCCTGATTTCACTCCGCCTGAAAATGTCGCGTGTAGGGAAAATACGCAATGGAAAGGAAAATAGGACCAGCGATTATTTCGGTCGTGATCTGCGCATTACCGGAGACTCTGTTTTCGTGAGTGGAACCGAATCCGTTCGACGGTGCTTAGGCGCATTCCTGCCGGAAAAGGAGTATCCGTTCCCGGTGTGCCGGTTCTCCAGTGGCAGGGATTTATATTGATGAAGCGGGTAATGCGTGAAAAACATGAGAAGCGTTCGTGCGGACGACCTGCGAAAAGATCTGTAACAGTGTTGAAACGTTCAAAAGGGAGTTGAAAGAGAAAATCGAAACGGCGAAATTTCTCCTGGAGAATCTCAATGACGGCAGGAGGAAAAGCTTCTACTGCAATGGAGTGAACCTTCTGCCCATTTCCGAGATACGAAAGATCAGAAAAGGGATCGAAATGGAGATTCTTCCCCTCTCAATCGGTCTGAAGGAGAAAATTGGATCGATCGTGAAGATGTTCGAATCGGCCGCGGAAAAACATGGTATCGAGTTGAGGTTGAGGAAATGAACTCTCCCGATTCCGGTCCACGAAAAGCGGAAACACGCGGGCGGTGCCGGGTGGCAACAACTACATAGAAGGGAGATGGAATGAAAGAGGCGATTTTGGAAAAATTCCGGAGAATCCTGTGCATGGGACCAGCCATACTGCTGTCGAGCGTCAGTGTAGAGGTAGTGTGTTATAAGCTGCTGAATTACTTTTCATATCCTCTCGGGCTATCGCTTAAATCGAAAACCTTACTTTCCCTGCCGTTTTTTGCCCTGTTTCTGACAGGGTATATCGCATTCTGGAGAACCTATCTCGCTCATAATGTCGGAACCGCGGTCGTACAAACCGGTCCCTTTCGGTTCGTACGGCACCCGCTCTATGCG
>CAZGVZ010000155.1:1866-4218 GCA_964529145.1 uncultured Fibrobacteraceae bacterium
TCCCTGCCTGCGATCGCGGCGTTTTGGTTGAATGACGGTATGTTTTTCATCTCCTGGGCGGTCATTCTCGTGATCGTGTATGCCGCCGCACGCCGTGAGGAAAGGTTCATGCTCGAGAGGTTCGGCGATGAGTACTCCCGGTATCGTTCCGATGTTCCGGCCATCTTTCCCTATAGGGCGCTGCTCTGTCTTTTGAAAAAACAAGGACGCGGAGTGCGGCTGCTGTGCGTGGTGGCGGCACTCGCGTATGTGTCCGCGCCGGCTCAGGAGGGTTTTCTTCGCAGCTGTGATTTCTCCCTCGGTGCGACCGACTCGATCTACCGGTCAATGCTGGTCGGATGCGCGTTTATGGCTCCGGATTTGGAGTGTGAAGCCGCGGTTGCCGGAATTACTGAGGGTGAGATACCACTTTACCGGACCAAAGAAGAGAGGCGGGCCGATTACGCGGAGTATCTGAAGCGGATGGAATCCGGATATAATCGTGATAAAGAGTTCCGGCGGATGGAAAGCCTGCAGCAGGTGGAAGCTGACAGAAGAAAGGGTATAAAACCCCGCAGGATCGTCATAAAGCAATACTGAGGCAAGTTGCTGGAAGGCGTACCATGGTACGCCCCTGTGAAGGAAAGCGAAACCGGCTCCGGTACAGGCCCTTTGGGCAGTTATGCTTGCAGCATAAAATCAGCCGTCATGAATTCGAGCCCCATCGGGGCGGCATGTTCGATACCACCGTCGAAGAACTCACCCATCGATGCGGGCTGATCACCGCACGCCTGGCTTCAAACCCGCTGCCGTACGAGCAGTTCCGCGATCGCTGGTCAATGCCTTGCCGAACAGAATACCTCCCGGGTCCTGAACCTTGGATTCCGCCAGAGAGCCAATATCGAACGGCTCGAATCCGGCATCCCGAATCAATCGAACGGCGATTTCCCGTGCTCCGGGATCATCTGTCGCAAAGGGTATGGCCACTACCGTCGGAGTGTTCCGGTTTGCCTGTGCCTGAAGATCGCCATACCGGACACTACTGAACGCACGAACGATTCTTGAAGCTGGAAAACGCTCCTGCGACGCCTGCCCCGCGGTAATACCCCTCAGGAGTATCTCTTCGGCGACTCCGCCGTCGCGCTCGACAAAAGGATTCATGGCGTCGAGTACCACTTTGCCCGCAATGGACTTCGTGATCGAGGTCGCGACACGGGGGATTTCACCGAGAGGGATGGCCAGAAAAACCACCTCGCCGAAGTCAGCGACCTGTTCCACGGTTCCCTTGCGGCCTTTTGGCCCGATCAACTGAATCAGGGAATCGAGGCCCTCGGGATGGCGTGAACTCAGCATCACCTCATGACCATGCTGAGCCCAGAGAGTTCCAACTGTCCCTCCGATATGTCCTGCACCAATGATGCCGATTTTCATACTGTACCTCCTTTATGTGGCGGTCCGAACCGAAAAGCCGGAACTCAGGGTTTATCCATAAATAAGGTTCCAGTCGAAACCGGGCGAAAAGAACATGAACGCGAAGCCCGGCTCGACTTTGGCCTCATTTCAACCCGGGAACCAGGAGCGATGCAGGGCGACATAGTTCATGGCCTTTGCAGCCGGTTGCAGGCCAAAGATTACTTATGGATAAATTCTCATATTCCGCGCCTTGTGTCGGAGATCAAAGCGATTGCGGCGCCGAAACCGATGATGCGGTCAAGATGTTCCGCACTGGAATTCTATCCGCTCGCGTGATATGAGCGATGCAATTTCGGTGCCGTTGAGAGGCGGAGGAGGTTTTCACACCAGGTCACTCCGCACCGATGGCCGGTAGGCATCACTTCGTAAGTAGGTATCTAAAGTTGTACGAAAATCTATGTATTTACTATTTCCTTACCATAATTGATGCAATTTTCTATACTCTCGTCATTGGGATTCCAAAGGCATTTAATTCCCTCGTTGATTGTTTCGAAACCTGCTCTCTTCAGCCATTCGGTCATTCTTTTCACCGACTCTCCGCTCCAGCCGTAGCATCCGAACGCGGCCGCTTTTTTCCCTCTGAATTTCAATCCCTCGATCTCTTCCAGAATGCCCGCCGTCGAACTGGTGACACCTCTGCCGATGGTCGGTGAACCGACGAGGATCGCTTTGGATTTGAAGACTTCCGTGATGATGTCGTTCTTGTCCGATTTCGGAATATTGAACAGTTTGATGGTGACATTCCCATCCCCAATCTTTATGCCTTGCGCAATTGCTTCAGCCATTCTTCTGGTGCCGTCCCACATCGTGTCATACAGAATCGTGATCTGGTTTTCCGAATATTGTTTTGACCAGGTGAGGTATTTTTCGACGATCTGAACCGGGTTCTCTCTCCAGACG
>CAZGVZ010000155.1:4228-7205 GCA_964529145.1 uncultured Fibrobacteraceae bacterium
TGGCTGGTCGCGATGATGTCGATAGGCAGGTTCAGCGAGAGTACTTCATTGATCTTTTTTTCCACCAGGGGGCTGAAAGGTGCCAGTATATTGGCGTAATACTTGATGCACTCCTGGAACAGTTCATCCCGGTCCACGAGGTCGTTGAACAGGTGTTCCGTGGCAAGGTGCTGCCCGAAAGCGTCGTTGCTGAAAAGGATGTTATCTTTTGTTAAATAAGATGCCATGCTGTCGGGCCAGTGGAGCATCCGCATTTCCACGAAAACGAGTTTTTTCCCGTTGCCGATATCCAGCTCGTCTCCAGTCTTCACGGTGACGAAATTCCAGTTCTTGTGAAAATGCCCGGTCAGTGATTTGACTCCGTTCTCCGTGCAATAGACCGGAGTGTCGGGAATAAGACTCATCAATTCAGGCAAAGCACCGCTATGGTCGATTTCGGCATGGTTGGCGATGATATAATCGATCTTTTTGAGATCGATTTCACGCATGAGGTTGTTCACGAATTCCTTCGCGAACGGTTTCCATACCGTATCGATCAAAACGACCTTCTTTTCCCTTACCAGATAGGAATTGTAGGTCGAACCCTTGTGCGTCGAATATTCGTTCCCGTGGAATTTGCGCAGTTCCCAGTCGACTTTACCTACCCAATCCACATTGTTTTTGATCTTTGTCTTCATCGTTCACCCTCCCTAAGGGTTGTTCCGCGCCGGGCATTGCGACGCGAGAAGATTCTATCCGGTTTTTCGTGAAATCGATCCGAAGGGGTCAGGCCAGATAAACACCCGGTCCATCGCATGCCTTGCAGTAAATATCCGCGAGGAGTTTCCCGGAACATGGCGGTTTGTTGCCGTTCCGCTACGATCACGCCCCGATTTTTGCAGTTTCAGCGCGTCAGAACCGGATACAAGGAAAATACAAAAAGACCTGTTCGATGATCAATGATGAAAGAGGAATCAGAGGAATCCCGGATCATAGATCCAAGCCACATGGAGGCGGAAAAATCTGGATCACAGATCCGGCTGCATGGAGGCAGAGGAACCCTGGATCCGTGATATCTGTGATCCAGGTCCTCTGGTAAAGCAAAATCACAAAAAAGGCGTGGCTATCGCCACGCCACCATCCGCGTCAAGGTCGCGTTTACCGTCATGACCTTTACAAGATACTGTCCCGAAGGGATCCGGAGCCCGTTCAGTGTAGTGCCGTCCCACCGGAATCCGGCACAGTCGAGCGGTAATTTTTTCAGCCTGTACACGCATCTCCCCTTCAGATCGTAGATCGCGATCTCCCGTATCCACTCCTCCTGACCGGAGCGTATGGTCAGCATGCCCGGAATGCACCGCACTTCGATTGTCCCGGCGGGATTTTTTGGAAGGTTCGGCCCGGCGTATCCGTCCTGTACCGATAGTTTGGACCCGATTGTACCCATTCCGGAAGCCCCTATCTCCCTATCCAGTTGGAAGGTCGGTTCATGGGCAAGAAACGCCGTGTAGTCGCTTAACACCTGGAAGTCGAGCGAGAGCTCGATGATCCTGTCCTTGTTCGCGGCCGTGGCGCCCTCTTCGAGCCGTAGCTTCCGGATCATCTGGCGCGCCCAAACCTGGGGAATCATCTTGCCGGTGCCGCCGTACGAAGCGAGAGTGATCTCCTTGCTGAAGGAGACCGTTTCGTCGTCCTTTTTCCCGGTGACGGTGATCTCGCAGGCGCCGCCCTCCTGAGAGTAGGTGCCGTACACCACGAGCGGAAAACCTTTGTAAAGGCGATTCCCCAGCGGCATGAGCACGTCTTCCGGCACCCTTCCGCTGAACCCGAGCGTGACATCCCGCAACTGCGGCGATTCGATCTTGTTCCATGCGTCGTTGACGTATTTTTCGACCGATTCGTGTTCGGTGACTTCCGAAGCGTATCCGTTTCCCACGCGCGCGGACTCCTCGAGAAAATAGCGGTTGAGGTTGTTTCCCGCCCCGAAGGTGAACACCGTGGGGGGGGAGGAATTGGTGCGGATAGCCTCGAAAATGGCGCTTTCGTTGGTGATGAATCCGTCGGTGAGAAACACGAAATAAGGATCGAGCCCTTCGCCGCTTTTCGAGGAGAGGGCCGATTGCACCCCGGCCAGCAGGTCGGTGCCTCCGGTCGCGGCGAGTCCGTTGATGAAATTCTTCGCGACCGCGATGTTCTCACTGGTCGCTTCGACCGATTCTCCGGGTTCGAAGCACCAGCTGACCGTTGTATTGAAGGCGAGCACCGCGAATTTATCGAAGCTCTCGAGCCGGTCAAGGATCATCGAGGCGATCTCCTTTTCCTTGATGAGAGGCCAGCCCGACTGCGATCCGGAGTGGTCGACGAGCAGTACGACCTGCATCGCCGATCTCTTCTCCTGCTCGAACATGCCGGAATCGGGAAACAGTGTGGCGAAGAAATACCCTCGACTCGCCTCCCAGTCGAAATAGGAGGCTACGGAAACGTCCCGGTCCGCGGACGCCCTGCTGAACCGCAGCACGAAATCCCTGTTGGGATAGGTATCCGCCTCCTGCAGGAGAGTTCCCGCTGAATGAGGCATGGAGAGTTCGGCGCTTTCCTCTAGCACATCCCTTCCGATAAGGATTTGCCGGATCGTTTCGGCCTGCGATACGGTAAGGGGATGGGTGGGGGAGCTCAGGCCGGTGATGGGGAATCCGGTCTCGAGCAATACCTCGATCCGCAGCGACTGGCCGTCCCGGTCCTCCGGGGGGTTCCACAGCCTTCCGGAGGAACCCACCGGAGGGGCCCCCTGGCTCTGGAACCGCTCGGCTACCATGGTGGGAAGCGTGAGTTCATAGATGCCGTTGTTGTATTTGAGAGGCATGGTACTCGTGATTTTCACCCAGGCGGTGTCCCCTTTCGCGATATTGGCCAGATGCTGGGTAAAGACGTTCGGCGTGCTCTGCAGGAGCAGCGCAGCCTTTCCGCCCGCTGCGACGACCGAGTCGTAGATCGTCTG